>DAIMKK010000414.1:1686-2114 GCA_036721745.1 Pseudolabrys sp.
TGGTCGTGACCGGCGTGGACAGCAACATCGTCGGCAATGTCGCCAATGAGCTGGCGACCCAGATGAAGCGAATCCCGCTGATCTCCGACGTGATCTCCGAGACCTCGCTCGACCGTCCCGAACTTCGCATCCAGCCGCGGGCGGATCTGGCAGCAAGGCTCGGCGTTTCCACCGAAAGCCTGTCGCAGACGATTCGCGTGGCCACGATCGGCGACGTCGGTCCGGCGCTTGCCAAGTTCGACGCCGGCGACCGGCTGGTGCCGATTCGGGTCCAGCTCGAAGATTCGGCGCGCGGCGATCTGCCGATCCTTGAGCAATTGAGGGTGCCTCTGGGCGAGCACGGAGAAAAAGGCGGCGTACCGCTATCCGTAGTCGCCGATATCAAGCTCGATCAGGGCCCGACCAGCATCAATCGCTACGATCGGGAA
>DAIMKK010000414.1:2138-3132 GCA_036721745.1 Pseudolabrys sp.
CCGCGGCGCTGGGCGAAGCCACCAAAAGGATCGACGAACTGCCCGTTAAGAAAAGCCTGCCGAAGGGCGTCACGGTCGCCCCCTCCGGCGATGCCGAAGCCCTCAAGGATCTGGCGGGAGGCTTTGTCACCGCGATGACTTTGGGCCTGATGGTTGTTTACGCGGTTCTGGTGCTGCTGTTCGGAACGTTCCTGCAACCGATCACCATCCTGTTCTCGCTGCCGCTCTCGATCGGCGGCGCGATCGGGGCATTGCTGTTGACCGGCAACCAGCTGACGGTTCCGGTCTATATCGGCATGCTGATGCTGATGGGCATCGTCACCAAGAATGCCATCATGCTGGTGGAATTCGCGGTCGAATCGATCCGCGAAGGCAAACCCCGCGTCGAAGCGATCATCGACGCCGGCATGAAGCGCGCGCGTCCCATCGTCATGACCACTATCGCCATGGCGGCCGGCATGACGCCGAGTGCGTTGGCCGAAGGCGCCGGCGGCGAATTCCGCTCGCCGATGGCGCTCGCCGTGATCGGCGGCCTGTTATTCTCCACGGTGCTGTCGCTGGTGTTCGTGCCGGCGATGTTCATGATGATGGACGATCTCGCCGTGCTGTTCTGGCGCTTCGGCAAGAAACTGGTCGCTTCAGACGCCGGGACCGAGCATCCGCCGGCCGACCATTCCGGCGGTCACAAACCCCCGCCGACCATCGTGCATTCGCCGGCGGCGGAGTAACGCGACGGAGGCAAACTCAATCTCTCCCCGTTATCCTGAGGAGGTCGCAACGCGGCCGTCTCGAAGGATGACGGCCCGGCCGCACATCCTTCGAGGCTCGCTGCGCTCGCGCCTCAGGATGACGGAGTCAATCCGGCTTCGAGCGGCTACTGTGATCGGTCCCTGAATCTTCCGCGATGCCGGAGGCCGGCGATGGCGCGATCGTCGCTTTAACGGAAGGCGGCACCATCAGGAGCGTAAAGCGCTGCGAGGCGCCGGGCCGACCT
>DAIMKK010000415.1:0-3127 GCA_036721745.1 Pseudolabrys sp.
TCCACGCGCACATCGACCACCGCGACCGCGCCGGCCTCGACTGCCGCGATGGCTTTCGCGAAGGTGGAACCGAGATCGCCGTTCGCAGTGATAGGGCCGAAGCCTTGCGCGCCTTGTGCGCGCGCAATGCCGGCAATGTCGATGTCGGGCTCGGAAATGCGCTGGCCGACCCAACGATTCTCGACCGGACGGTTGCGTATACGAGCGACGCGCTCCTGGTGCAGCTCGTCGTTGAAGAACGAGCGATTGTTGGCCACCACAATGAGGAGCGGAATTTTGTAATGCGCCGCCGTCCAGAGCGCGGTGCAGCCCATCATGAAATCGCCGTCGCCGCAGACCGCGACCGCCAGGCGGCCGGATCCTTTGAGCGCCAGCGCCGCGCCGACCGAAATGCCCGGGCCGCCGCCGACCCCGCCGCCGCCGTCGGAACCGAGATAGTCGAGCGGGTGGCGGAACGGCCAACTAGCGCCGTTCCATGACAACGAGACGTGCGTGAGCGATGCCGGCCTGTCGCTGACCGCGCGGCGCAGCGCGTCGGCGAGATGATCGACCGTGAGCTTGCCTTCGGCGAGCTTGGGAAACTCCCGCGTGACCGACGCGATCGCGCGCGGGCCGCCCGGGCCGAGGGCTGCGAGCAGCGCCGGTACCGCGGCTTCGGGCTCGCAGGCGATCATCACATCGACCGGCGGCAGGCTCTGATAGTCCATGCTCCAACCATTGTGCAGATGGTGATCGACCGAGACTTGCACGACTTTGGCCGCGATATTGCCGCCGAGACCCTTGAAAGTGCCGGCGATGTCGACCCAGTCGAGGCTGAGGATGACGTCGGCGGACCGGATGGCGTCGGCGGCCTCGGGCGCCAGCACGCTGCCGCCGGGCGCGCCGGCATGCAGCGGATGATCGGTCGGGAAGGCGGCGCCGACTTTGATGTCGGTGACGACGCGCGCGTTCAATCGCTCGGCCAGCGCGACGCGCGCCTTCCAGGCATCGAGATCGCGCGACACGCGGCCGGCGAGCATGACTGGATGTTTGGCATGGCGCAGCAAATCGGCGGCTTGCTTGATGGCGTCGGCGGAGGGGGCACTCGCGACTTCCGGCATGTAGCGCTTGGCGTCGATCGGGGCGACCGGCTCTGACAGTTTCGATTCCTGCATCTCGGCGTCGAGATTGATGTAAGTCGGCCCGCGCGGCGCGGTGTTGGCGATCCAGCCGGCGCGCAGCACGGCCTCGCGCGCGGCGACGGGGGAGGCCGGCTGGTCGTCCCATTTGGTGTAGCCGCGAATGAGCGCACCCTGGTCGCGCGCGGTGTGGATCCAATCGATCCACGGCCGCCGCTTGGTGGCGTCGACCGGCCCGGTGGCGCCGAGCACGACCATCGGCATGCGGTCACACCAGGCGTTGAAGAAAGCCATGGTGGCATGCATCAGACCGACATTGGAATGCACCGCCGCCGCCATCGCCTTGCCGGTGACCTTGGCGTAGCCGTGCGCGATGGCGACCGCGCTTTCCTCGTGCAGGCAGAGCAGCATCTGCGGCCGCTCGTTGCCCAAGTAATTCACCAGGCTGTCGTGCAGGCCGCGATAGCTGGCGCCGGGATTGAGCGCGATATAGGGGATGTCGAGCGCACGCAGGGCATCGGCCACCACGTCGCTGCCGAAACCGGCGGCGTTGACGCCGGCCGGGACCGGGCGGTCGAGGGCTGCAATGGTGGCATCGCGGGTCGGCTTGGCGCTATCGCGTTGGGAATTCGGCACTGCTGGATCCTGACTTGACCCGCCCGCGCGGGGTGGCGGCATCCAACCGGATCACGAGCCCTGACGCAACCTCGCCAATACCTTGAGGCCGGCGTAACCGTCGGCCGGCTCCATGCCGACCTTGCGCTGGAAAGCGAGAATGGCCTTGACTGTGTCGCTGCCGGTGCGGCCGTCGATGCCGTCGGTTTTGAAGCCTTGTTCGTTGAGCCGGCGCTGGATTTCCTTAACCTCGGCCAGCGTCGGCACGCGCTCGCCGCCGGGGAACTGCTGGTGGAACGGTGGGTTGCCGCGGATGAGATCGCCGAGATGGACCAGCGCCAGCGTGTAGCTGGTGGAGGGGTTGTAGGAATAGACGGCGCGGAAATTCTGCCCGATCAGTAAGGCGGGCCCGCCGGCGACCGGTAGCCAGAGCTTCACCTGATCGCCGGGCCGCGCGTAAGCCGCGCCGTCAGCGCGCTGCACGCCCAATTCTTGCCATTTGGCGTAAGCGCGCATGGTGCGGTTGTTGGCCAGCCGCGCGTGGCTGGGGCCAAGTTTCACCTCGCAGCCCCAGGCTTCGCCGCGCCGGTATTTTCCGCGCTCGACCAAAAAGCGGGCGGTGCCGGCCAATGAATCGTCGGGCTTGCCGAACGGCGTGATGCGGCCATCGCGGTCGTAATCGACGCCCATGTTGAGCCAAACCTCCGGCATCCACTGGGTGTGGCCCATGGCGCCGGCCCAGGAACCGATCATGTCCTGGCTTTGCGCCCAGCCGCGATCGACGATCACCAGGGCGTTGAGCAATTCGGATTCCCAATAGCGGCGCCGGCGCGGTTCGCCATAGGCGAGCGCGGCCAGCGCTGGAATCACTGGCCGCATATATTTCGGATTGATGATCACGTCGCCGAACGAGGATTCCATGCCCCACAGGCCGAGCAGAGTGTAGCGGTCGACGCCGTAATCCTTTTCCAGGCGCGCCAGCAGATCCGCATATTCCTTGGCGCGCTCCTTGCCGGTGATGACGCGCCAATCGGAGCAGCGCCGGTTGATGTATTGCCAGACCGCTTCGGTGAACTCCGGTTGCGCGCGCTGCTGTTCGATCACACTGGTGTCGGGCGTGACCGCGCTCATGACGCGGTCATAGGTCGCCTCCGAAATGCCGCGCCCGATCGCGCGGGCGCGGAAATTGGCGACCCAGCGGGCGAAGGCCGGTGATTGCGCGGCGAGTAAGGGACCGACGAACGCGACGCTAGCAGTCGCGCCGAATGCGCCAGCCAACCACGCGCGGCGGCTCAATTGGTGCGCCGAAGTTCCAAACCGGGAGAATCGCGGCATCCGGCATTGTAGTCATGCCGCCTGCGCAAACAATCGGGCGCGTCACTCGTCTTCTTTAT
>DAIMKK010000416.1:0-3123 GCA_036721745.1 Pseudolabrys sp.
CTGCCGCTGGTTCCGCACGAGCCGGTCACAAGCCTGACGCCGCTCACGCCGTACGGAGTCTGGCGCGCGGTCGTAACGGTCTGCACGCTGTCTTATCTGAGCTATCTGCTGCAACGCTACGCGCCGATCAAGCACGCCGCGCTGCTACCGGCGGTGCTCGGCGGCGCCTACTCCTCGACTGCCACCACTGTCGTGCTGGCCAAGCGCCTGCGCGAGTTCAAGCACACCCCGGCGGATATCTCGGCCGGCATCGTGGCAGCCACCGCCATCATGTATGTGCGGCTCGGTCTCGTCGTCGCGGTATTTGACACGCATTTTGCGCTCACGCTGGCGCCGGCGCTGGCCGCCTTGTGCGCGATTGGCGCCGCGCTCGCGGTCTACGAATGGCGCCGGCCGCGCACCGCCAAGACAAATCTTGCCGTGCTACCGAAGAACCCGTTGCAGATCCCGACCGCGCTGATCTTTGCCGCGCTCATCGTCGTCATCTCGATCGTGTCGGCCTGGGTGCGCGGCGCCTTCGGCGAAAGCGGCATACTGGTGCTATCGGCGGTGGTGGGCGCAACCGACATCGACCCCTTCGTGCTCAATATCGCGCAAGGCGGCGTCGCTGGCATGTCGCTTACGAGCCTATGCGCCGCCGTACTGATCGCCGCCTCGTCGAACAATGTCGCCAAGGCGGCTTATGCCATAGGCTTCGGCGGCAAGGCGGGGCGCCGTCCCGCCATCATGCTGTTGGCGCTCGCCGTGCTGGGGATGGTGGCTGCGGCGATTTATGCAGGCGGCATTTAAAATTCGCTACGCCCAATCCAAAGCGACGGTCCGGCACGGGCGGAAAACACGGTGCCGAGCGCGGAGCTGCAAGAAATCCTCATCAAGACCTCGCTGCTCACGCTCAACGATGCAAACGTGACCGGCGAGTACACCGTGCTGCATGCCAAGTTGGCAAAAGTATTTCGCGACCAAATCACCCCGGACGGCTTGAAAAAGGGGTTCAAGCCTTTCGCCGATCAGAAAGTCGATTTTGGACTTATCGCAGCAAAACCGCCGATCGCCTCCAGCGCATCAACAATCGATAATCGCGGCGCGTTGCTCCTGCGCGGCTACTTCGATACCGCGCCGAGCCGCGTCACCTATGAGCTCGATTTCCTTCCCTCCGAAGGCCTGTGGAAACCCATCATGCTGAACGTTCGCGTGAAGCCGCCAAACGAGAAATGAAAAGCGGTCATCTTCGAGGCAACGAAACGCAAGTGAGGTTAAGTCATGTCCAGCCCTGTTCAGCCCGCCGCTCCCAAGCCGGTGTCCACCTGGCGCAAGGTATTCGCTGCCATCCTCGATTTCATCTTTATCTTCGGGATCGCCGGCTACGCGATCGGCCACTTCACCGGCAACACCACCGATGAAGGATTCGACCTCAAGGGCGGGCCGGCCTTGCTCCTGTTTGCGATCGTCATCCTCTACTTCATCGTGTTCCGCCGATTTCTCGGCGGCACGGTGTTTCAGCGCCTGCTCGGTGCGCGCTGACGGTTTATTCGGCCAAGAGTCCGGCGTGAGATGGCGCGTCAATCGCTCTGCAGAATGACGTTCTTCACCATCGGATAGATCTGGTTCTGCCAGGTGCGGCCCGAGAACACGCCGTAATGGCCGACGCCGGCCTGCATGTGGTGGCGCTTGCGGTAGGGCCGCAATGACGTGCACAGGTCGTGTGCGGCCAGCGTCTGTCCGACCGCGCAGATGTCGTCCTTCTCGCCTTCTACCGTGAACAGCATGGTGCGTTTGATCGCCTTCGGCTCCACTTTCACGCCTTCGTAAGTGAGCGCGCCGAGTGGCAACGTGTGCTCCTGGAACACCAGCTTCACCGTCTCCAGATAAAACTCCGCGGTCAAATCGAGCACGGCGAAATATTCGTCGTAGAATGCCTTGGTCCGCGCCGCCTTGGCGTCCTCGCCGCGCGCCAGGTTCTCGTACAGCTCGTGATGCGCCTTGAGATGACGCTCGATATTCATGCTCATGAAAGCGGCAAGCTGCAAAAAGCCTGGGTAAACTTTGCGTCCGCCTCCGCCGTAGCGCGCGGGCACGCTGGCGATCAGATTTTTCTCGAACCACGCGATCGGCTTACCCTTGGCCAGCTCGTTGACCTTGGTCGGGTTGACGCGGGTGTCGATCGGGCCGGCCATCAGCGTCATTGAACGCGGTGCGGCATGATTGTCGGCCTGCGCCATCACGGCTGCCGCCACCAGTGCAGCGACGCAAGGCTGGCATACCGCTACCAGATGCGCGCCCGGCCCCATCGTCTCCAGAAAGCGGATCAGATGGCCGATATAGTCATCGAAACTGAAGCGGCCGTGCTCGGTCGAAACGTCGCGCGCATTGTGCCAGTCGGTGATGTAGACGTCGTGCTCGGCCAGCATAGTGCGCACGGTGGCGCGCAAGAGCGTGGCGAAATGGCCCGACAACGGCGCGATCAGCAGCACGCGCGGCTGCGCCTGCTCGATGTCTTTCTTGAAATGCAAAAGCGTGCCGAACGGCGTCACGTCGGCGGCCTCTTCGGTCACCGCCACTTCGCGGTTTCCCACCATGACGCTATCAATGCCGTAAGGCGGCCGCGCGTGGGTCAACCCCGCGCGCGCGATTAGCTCATAGGCGGCGGTGAGATTGCTGAGCGCCGACGGCCGCGCCGACCCGTTGAGCTTGGTGCCCACGGTCTTCGCCGCCATGCCGGCAAAGGCGCGCTTGGCGATCGCCCAATATCTCAATGAGATCCTGCCGGATGCTGGTCTGTTGCCGAAGGACAGAGCCGCGCGCGCGCATTGCCGCTCGATCTGCGGCGAGATGCATTCCGGCTTTTCCAACATGCGCTCGGCGCTGCCGATGAACCTGAAGGCGCATCATCCCGGTTTCAAGGTGTGGGCAGGCGCGCAGGCCGACATCGACCGCATCATTTTCATCTGGCGCGAATGCCTCGACACCCACGGCGGCATCTTCCTCTTCGGCGACAAACCGGGAATGGCCGACGCCATGTTCGCGCCGGTGGTGACAAGGTTCCTCACTTATGACGTCAAGCTCGAGGCCGATTGCGCCGGCTATTGCCAGGCGGTGATGGCGCTGCCGCAGATGCAGGAATGG
>DAIMKK010000417.1:0-3114 GCA_036721745.1 Pseudolabrys sp.
CCTTTATTACGCATGGTCCAAGGAGTTCCTGGAGGCCGGCATCATCCGCACGATTGATGTCGGCGTAGGCCAATACGTGAAAATGGGAGCGGTCCTCGCAACCCTCGATCCGACATTCACCCAGTCGCAGGAAGTTGCAAATCGCGAGCGCCTCAGCAGCATGGCCGCAGAGGAACAGCGCCTGGAAGCCGAGATCTACCGGCAGCCGTTTCCTCCTGCCAATACGGACGCGTTCGACCCAAAATATTTAAAGCTGCAAACCGCTGTCTATAACCACCGCAAGGCCGAGTACCAAGCAGCCGTAGCCGCATTGGAGGCCGAGATCGCCCGCTTAACAGCCGCCTCATCGACCAACAAAACAGCCCAACAGGGCTTGGAAGAACGGCTCAAGGTGATCGGTCAGGTCGAAGCGATGCGGCAAGAGCTATACAGACTCGATGCCGGCTCGCGGCTAAACTTACTAACGGCCCAGCTTGATCGCCTCAGTCTCAGCGACCAAATTGTCCGAGAAGAAATATCAGGAAAAAGAAATTGCACAGCAGCTTGCGGCCGCGCGCGAGCAAAAGGAACGTTATACCAACAATTGGGTACGCGAAGCCGGCGAGCGTCTGATTTCAGTGCAGCAGGACATATCGACGGCGACGCAGCAACTTGCCAGCTCGGAGCGCCGCCGTACGCTGGTCGTTCTTAGGGCTCCGGCGAATGGCGTCGTTCTCGAACTCGGTCAACGCTCGATCGGCTCGGTCGCGAAAGAAGCCGAACCACTGGTAACGCTGGTGCCGCAGGACAACACGATCGAAGCCGAGGTCGACGTCGATAGCGCCGACGTCGCGCGGTTGCGCGTCGGCGACCCAGTGCGCGTCAAGTTCGACGCCCTGCCTTACCAGCGACATGGCACCCTCGACGGCACTGTCCGAGTCATCACCGAAAATTCGTTCCAAAGCGACCGGAATACAACCGCTCCCGCCGACAAACCTGACGGTCGTCCGTCTTTTTTCCGCGGTCGGATCGCACTCGGCCCGGTCAAACTGCGTAACGTGCCGAACGACTTCCATCTTATCCCGGGCATGACGACCTCTGCCGAAATCGTAATCGGCAAACGCACGATCATTTCCTACCTGCTCGATCCTATTGTCAGACTATTCGACGAGGGTTTGCGCGAACCGTAATGTCGCCTAGCGGACCACCAGATAACCCTGCGTTTCCGGATGGAAGTCGTCGAAAAAACGGTAGCGTCCGGGATCCAGGGGTCGAATTCGCATCGTAATCGTGCCGCCGCCGGTAATGACTTTCTCGACGCGGAGCATATTGCTCTCGAATTCCGCCGGCGTGGGGTCGAGATTTTTCACGATGATCGTGATTGGCTTACCGGCTGGCGCATGCAGCTCGGCGGGCTGAAAACGATGGTCTTTCAGTGAAATACTCAGCGTCACCGTGTCCTCGGCCCGCGCCATCGGCATCATCATCAAAAGCAAGCCGAGCGTCAGGGCGACGATTTCGAGCCCATACTTGTTGATCGACAGCTTATTCATGTCTTGATCCTTTCGCGCAACGGCAGAACGCCCGCCACTAGAATTCGAACTCGAGCTTCAGATTGCCGCGATATCTCGTAAAGTTCGTAAGGTCCAGTGGGCGCGGATCGTCAACGGCGTGGCCGGCAACCTGTGTCATAAACGCCGCAGCCAAAAGCACCTTGCGGGTGAAATTGATTTGCAACGTCGGCCCTACAAAAAGCGCGTGGCCGTTGAAAGTTTGAAAGGCCACGCCGTCATAGGCCCGGTCATATTCCGCCGCGACGCCCATCGCAAAAGTTGGCGTGATACGGTAGGCGAGCCCCATACCCACGCCGGCCGATGAACTGCGTTCCCACATATCGGAATCGGCGGGTTTGGCAACCTCCGGTTCATAGATCAAATTGATCGCCGCGTAGAGGCGATTGGCAATGAGCTCGGTATCGGCCACCAGCTTGAATTCAGAGGCGTAGCTGCGTGTCCGCGTGCCGTCCGTGCTGTCGATCCGGGACCATTCCGGCTCCGCCGACGCCGTCAGACCGAAGGGCGAGCCGGGACCACGGCCAATGATGAGATATCGCAGCTTTGCCGACATACCGCCGAACGCCGTGCTATTGCGATCATCGAGATCCTCGACACCGCTGATCGAATGCGTGAGTCCGTGGGCGCTAACTTCATACGAGAAATTCTGCGTCAGCACGTGTTCAAATGCCAGCTCATGCTCGATTGCGGAATAGCGTCCACCGCGCTTCTGGAATGATCCCGTCGCCTCATATTCAATCGCCTTCTCGCCTTCGTTGCCGATATCGGCCCCGTCGATGAAGCCAAACATGTATTTCGATTCGGCCTCGTGAAAGACATCCGCCACGGCTTGTGCGCTGCTCTGCGCTACTGCCTGCCGGTTCTGCGCGCGGGCGCCGAAATCGGTTGCGGTTAAAAATAGCGCGGCAACCACAACGGTGCGCGCACGCCAAACGATAGGCATCGATCTTTCCTCATATGCCGAGTTCAAGGCCCGGTAACAAGACCACGTCCACACACGATGCGTGGTGCTAATTCACTTGGAAATTTTTCTGCGCCGAAGTCAATGCGCGCAAGCAAACATTAGAGATTTTCTAGTTCGGAGCTTTTCTAATTTGAATGACCGTAATACGCCGCTACTCCGCATGCACGCCGGTCTCCTTGATGGTGCGCGCGTATTTGGCGCTTTCGGCGTCGACGAAGGCGCGGAATTGCTCGACCGACATCGGCTCGACATCCGCGCCCGCGTCAACCAGCCGCTTTCTGGTGTCGGGATCGTTGAGGACCTTGTTGATCTCGCTATTGAGCTGCGCAACGATCGCCGGCGGCGTGCCGCGCGGCGCAAACACGCCCGCCCACAGCGTAAAGGCGAAATCCTTAATGCCGGCGCTTTCGGCAACGGTCGGCACGTCGGGCGCAATGCCCGAACGCTTGGCCGACGACACGGCGAGCACCTTCGCCAGGCCGCCCTTGAGCTGCGGCATCGCCGCCGGCATGCCGGAAAAGTAAAGGTCGACGTGGCCGCCGATGATGTCGTTCAACGCAGGACCGGCCCCCTTGTACGGCACATGGGTGAGATTGC
>DAIMKK010000418.1:0-3108 GCA_036721745.1 Pseudolabrys sp.
TGGCTTGCTTTGATCATATGGCAGGGCGCGACGCTGGGGCTTTATCTCCTGGCGATGCACGCGATTCTTTTTATCCCTCCCCCGCTTGCGGGGGAGGGTGGCCAGCAAAGCTGGCCGGGTGGGGGCAAGTCGCCAAGCATTCAGGGCACCCCACCCGACTCTTCGCTACGCGAAGAGCCACCCTCCCCTTTCAGGGGAGGGATAGAAAAACAGTGGCTCCTGCTCGCCCTCGCCTTCCCCGCCGTCTTCATCAACATCGGCCAGGCCCACAACGGCTTTCTCACCGCCGCGCTCATCGGCGCCGCGCTGGTCATGCTCGACGAACGCCGATCCTCGCCGGCATTTTGATCGGTTGCCTCGCCTACAAGCCGCAGTTCGGCCTGTTGATCCCGCTGGTGTTGATCGCAACCGGGCGCTGGCGCAGCTTCGCCGCCGCCGCCGCGACGGTGGCGCTGCTGGCGCTCGCCGTTACATTCGCGTTTGGCATCGACGTGTGGACTGCGTTCCTCGCCTCCACCAAGTTCACCCGCACCGTCGTGCTCGAACAAGGCGGTACCGGCTGGTACAAAATCCAGAGCGTATTTTCCTGGGTGCGCATGTGGGGCGGCGGCCTCACGCTCGCTTATGCGCTGCAAGGCGCCGTCATGCTCGCGGCCGCGGCCGCGCTGACTTGGCTGTGGCGCAGCCCCGCCGCTTTTTCGCTCCAGGCCGCAGGTCTGCTGATCGGCTGCGTGCTGGCGACGCCTTACAGCATCGACTACGACCTGATGCTGCTGGCGCCGGCCATCGCTTACCTCGCGCTCGACGGTTTCACGCGCGGCTTTGCCCCTTACGAAAAAACAGTTCTGGCCGCGCTGTGGATAGTTCCGCTGGTCGCCCGCTCGTTTCCGCAGGCCACGCTGATTCCGCTTGCAGTTCCAGTGATGTTGCAGGCCTTCGCGCTATTGCTGCGCCGCGCCATGCATGAAACCGGCGCTATCCAAGCCAGTGGCGTTTTGCGCCGCGTGCCCTAAAATACTGTTGCAAGAGCCGGATCAACGGCCGCAACCGTACCAGGGAGCGCGCCCATGCAGCTCAACGCCGAGCAGCTTCGAGCTTTCGACGAACAAGGCTATGTCTTTTTCCCCGATTGCTTCTCGGAAGAAGAGATCGCGCTGTTGCGCATCGAAGCCGAGAACATTCTCAAGCTCGACCGCCAGGAAGTCTGGCGCGAGAAATCGGGCGCACCGCGCACCGCCTTCGCCGCGCACACCTTCAGCGAAGTGTTCGGCCTCTTGGCGCGCCACCCGCGTCTGATCGAACCCTTAAGGCAATTGTTCGGCGAGGAAATCTACGTCCATCAGTTCAAGCTCAACGCCAAGGCCGCCTTCGAGGGCGACGTCTGGCAGTGGCATCAGGACTACGGCACCTGGCAGCGCGACGACGGCATGCCACAGGCGCGCGCCATGAACATCGCGGTATTCCTCGACGAGGTGCTGCCGATCAACGGCCCGCTGCTGCTGATTCCGAAAAGCCACAAGCAAGGCGTGTTCGCCGCCGGCCACGACGAGCTCACCACGTCTTATCCGTTATGGACGCTCGACAAGGAGACGGTGACGCGGCTCGCGGCGGAAGCCGCCGGCGCCGACGGCGTCGGCATCGTGGCGCCAACCGGCAAGCCCGGCTCGGTGCTGATGTTCCACGGCAATCTAGTGCATGCCTCGCCGCCCAACATTACGCCCTACCCGCGCAAAATCGTCTACCTGACGCTGTGCGCGGTCTCCAACCACATCACCAAGTTCACGCGGCCGGAATGGATCGCGCATCGCGACTTCACGCCGATCAAACCGGCCGATGACGACGCGTTGCTGGAATACGCCCGCGCGCACCGGGTAGCTGCGGAATGAAATTTCAGTAATCGAGCGCACGGCAGACGGCTCCTACCGCGCTGCGTCATAAATTTATAACGACGGGCACGTCACCGCTGCGCTAACGTCATTGAAATGCCGGACTTCGCTTGCCCTATTGTTGCGGGCGCGCGCGGAGCGCTTCGGGGTACACATGTACACGCTCTATTCGGATCAGCGTTCCGGCAACAGCTACAAGGTCCGCCTGGCGCTGGCCCGGCTTGGGATTCCGTTCAAACTTGTCGAAGTGGACATCCTGCAAGGCGCCAGCCGCACGCCGGAATTCCTCGCCAAGAATCCGAACGGTCATGTCCCGCTACTCGAGGTCGCGCCCGATCGCTACCTCCCCGAATCGAACGCCATTCTCTGGTACGTCGCCGGCGGCACCACGCTCGCGCCGGAGGATCGCATTGACCGCGCCGAAGCCATGCAATGGATGTTCTTCGAACAGCACAGTCTCGAGCCGAATATCGGCGCCGCCTATTTTTGGGTGGCTCTGGTCAAAGGCGGGCGCGACTTGCAGCAGCACGCGCTCGAAGACTGGATGGAAAACGGCTATCGCGCGCTCGGCGTCATGGAAAAGCACCTCGCCGGGCATCTTTATTTCGCTGCCAACCACTTCACCATCGCCGACATCGCGCTCTACGCCTACGCCCACGTGGCGAACCAGGCCGACTTCGATCTCGCGCGCTTCCCGGCGATCCGCGACTGGCTCGCCCGTGTCGAGGCGGAACCCGGCCATGTGGCGATGGACTGGCAGCCCGAAACGCTTACTGCGGTGCAGTGACGGGCGCGTTCACGTTTCGTTAACCATAATCACAAAACCGCCCCAGTTCCCTACCGGCTTTGCCGCAATGGGGCCGAACGACCGCCCGCATCCCGCATCATATTGGAACCATTGCCCAAGCGAATGCTTTGAAGGTTTGTCATGCGCAACGATATCGATAGCCCCGGCTTCACAGCTCCATCCGGCCGCGCGCTCGGCCGCGAGCGCCGCAGGGTCGCGCTCGCCGAGCTGGTCGCCATCGTCGGGCTCGCGCTGTCGACCATCGTGGCCGCCACCGTGGTGTCGGTCGGCATCGCGCGCGCCAATGTCGTCGGCAATGTCATCGACAACGAAGGCAGCGTGTTCACAATCGCGTTGCTGCTCGGCCTCATCTTCATCGCCATGGGCGGCCTGACCGCATTCACGCTACCGGGCCACAAGCCGAAAAAGCGCTAG
>DAIMKK010000419.1:0-3103 GCA_036721745.1 Pseudolabrys sp.
CTGACGGCAACCGGCGTCGCCGTGTAGCCGACCTGCACGTCGCCGGTGACCACCGACTTGGCGGTGTCGGTGCCGCGCTGGAACCAGCGGAAGTTCATGTCGAGGCCGACTTTCTTCCAAATGCCTTGGTCCTCGCCGACATCGACGAAGGTGTTGGAAAAGATCGGGGGCCGTCCGATCGCCGAGGACGCGAGCTTGATGTCTTCGGCGCTTCCACTGGTGGGAATGCAAAACGTCATCGCCGAAAACGCGAGCATGGCGCTGAGCAGCGATTTTGATCCAGTCATCTTACTCATGGTTGGTCTCCTCCCTCTTGTGTTTAACGCTGACGTCTTCTTCGAACGTTTCTTGTCGAACGCTTATTGCACACGCGCGCCGTTGCCTCCCGGCGGGTCGAACAGATCGTGCCAGACCTGCTCGCGCAAATTGATGAAGGTCGGACTCGACACCACGCTGCGGTCGCGCGGCCGCGGCAGATCCACTTTGCGCACCGCGCGCACATGCGCCGGACGCCCCGCCAGCACGACGACGCGGTCGCCCATCAGCACCGCTTCGTCGATCGCATGGGTGACGAACATCATGGCGGTCGGCCGGCTGTCCCAAATTCGCAGCAGCTCGAACTGAAGCTGCTCGCGCGTCTGCGCGTCGATCGCGCTGAACGGCTCGTCCATCAATAGAAGTTTCGGCTCCATCACCAGCGCGCGCGCGAGCCCTGCTCGCTGCTGCATGCCGCCGGAGAGCTGGTGCGGATAAGATTTCTCGAAACCCTGTAAGCCGACCAGATCGATCGCATCGGCGACGCGTTGCTCGACCTCTTCTTTCGGCGTGTGACGAAGTTTCAGCCCATAGGCGATATTGCTCCAGAGGTTTTTCCACGGGAACAGCCCGAAATGCTGGAACACCATCGACACGATCGGCAGCGGCTTCTCGACCCGCTGGCCGTCGATGCGGATCTCGCCGCCATTGAGCTGATTCAAGCCGCCGACGCAGCGCAACAGCGTGGTCTTGCCGCAGCCGGACGGGCCGACGATGCTGACAACCTCCGAACTGCCTACGCTGAGGCTGAGGTCGTTGAGCACCTCGAGCTGCCCATAGCGCAGGCACGCGTTCTCGACCACCAGCTGTGCATCGCCGGGGCCTTTCATGGCTGGGCAATCCGTCGCGCGCGGCTCACTTATTCCTCCCAAAGCATCCGACGCTCGATGAAGGCCGGATCGCGACGCCCCACATCATTGTCGCTTCATTTATTTTTCGGCAGCCTATCGGCTCGATCCGGCAAGGGCAATGCAAACGGTATGGACATAAGGTCTCGGGCGCCGCGCATTTTACGATTTTCGCCTGGCCGAAATGGCCCTAGGCACGGCGCGGACGCCTCGCTATTGTGCCGCCGAAATCGCCACGATTCCGGTCACGAAAAGGGTTCCCCATGGCGGAGCATGTCGTCCCCCATTTCCACAACGATCCGGGCGTGCCGGTGATCGAAATCGGCGCCAAGGAATTCCAGTGCGTAGGCGCCACACCCCCTTACGATCACCCGCACGTCTTCCTCGACATGGGCGCGGATAACGAGATCATCTGCCCCTATTGCTCGACCCTTTACCGGCACGATCCCGCGCTCGATTCACACGCGGCGCGGCCCGCGGAATGCGCCTTGCTGGTCACCGCAGCCGCTTGATCCAAAATCGGAGCTTTGAGCCTTGGCGTCCGCGCGTCACGTCATCGTCGCCGGCGCCGGCATCGCGGGGCTGACGGCGGCGCTGGCGCTGACGCGCGCCGGTTTGCGCACGACGGTACTCGAGCAGGCCGCCAAGCTCGAAGAGACCGGGGCCGGCATCCAACTCTCGCCTAATGCGACCCGCGTGCTGATCGCGCTCGGGTTGCGCGAAAAGCTGGCGCCATCGGTCATGGCGCCGGAGGCGATCCGCGTAATGGCGGGCGGCTCGGGCCGCGAGATCGTGCGCATTCCGCTCGGGGACAACGCCGAGCGCCGCTACGGCGCGCCCTATTGGACGATCCATCGCGGCGATCTGCAATCGGCGCTCGCCGCCGCCGCGCAGAGCACGCAGGACATCGCGCTCAAGCTCGCCACCCGCGTCGAGGATTTCGCCGTCCATGGCAACGGCATCACGGTGCAGGGCCGCGACGGTGAACGCGTGGTGGAAGAACGTGGGCTGGCGCTGATCGGCGCCGATGGCGTTTGGTCGACGCTGAGTGAACGAATGCAGGGCCGGCGCCCGCCAAGCTTCCGCCACCGCACCGCCTGGCGCACGCTGGTGCCGGCCACCGCGGTGCCCGAGCAATTCCGCGAACCGCTGGTGCATCTGTGGCTCGGCCAAGATGCCCATCTCGTGCATTATCCGGTCAAAGGCGGCCGCCTCATCAACATCGTCGGCATCGTGCACGACGAATGGAACGAGACCGGCTGGTCGGCCGCCGGCGACCGCACGGAAATTCTGCGCCATTTCGCGCGCTTTGCCTGGGCCGAAGAGGCGCGCGCACTGCTCGCGATCCCCGACCAGTGGCTGAAATGGGCGTTGTACGACCGCAACGCGCCGTTTCGCGGCGGCAGCGGCCCGGTGACGCTGATCGGGGACGCCGCCCACCCGATGCTGCCGTTTCTCGCGCAAGGCGCCGGCATGGCGATCGAGGATGCCGCGGTGGTCGCCGACATGTTGGGGAAATATCTTGATGACCCGTCCGACGCGCTGCGCGCTTATGAAGGCGCCCGCCACCACCGCACGGCGCGCGCCCAACAGATGTCCCGCCGTCAGGGCCGCATCTATGGGCTGAGCGGCCCCGAAGCGTTCATCCGCAATCTCGCCATGCGCGCGATGGGCGGAGAAAAACTGCTCAGCCGCTACGACTGGCTCTATAATTGGCGACCGCCCGAAAGATTCCAGAGTGCATGATCCCGAAAAGTGGGAACCGGTTTTCGGATAAGATCATGCACAAATGAAAACCGCGAGCTGACGAATATGCTGTTTCCCTCAACCGTCGCCGGCAGCCTGCCGAAACCGTCCTGGCTCGCCGAGCCCAACAAGCTGTGGCCGCAGTGGCGCCTTTCCGGCGATGAACTCGCGGCCGCCAAGCTCGACGCCACGTT
>DAIMKK010000420.1:0-3101 GCA_036721745.1 Pseudolabrys sp.
GAGCGCCAGCCTTATCTTCCGCGCTTCATGGCCGGCGGGCCCGGCAATCCCTTAGGCGCGCGCGCGCTTTACCTCGGCAACACCGTCTATCGCATCCATGGGACCAATGCGCCGCAGACCATCGGGACGGCCGTGTCGTCCGGATGTTTCCGCCTGATCAATCCCGATGTCATCGATCTGTACGACCGTATTCCGGTCGGCACCAAAGTGATCGTCCGGCAGCAGCCAGAATTGTGACAGTGCTGTCTGATTCAATACTGTGTTTTGGAGCGGGGGCATGCCGAAATTGTTTGCGCTGAATTTTCGATCCGGCCTGGCGATCGGCTGCGCGATTGCCATCGCGGTCGCGGCGGGCGCGTTTGCCTACGATCGCTACGACACCAAGACGCTCAAGCGCACGATCCGCCGCGATGCCGTGTTCTGCGGCGTCAACACCGGCCTGCCGGGGTTCTCCAGCGCGGACGAAAAAGGAAACTGGTCTGGCTTCGACGTCGATTTCTGCCGCGCCATCGCGGCGGCGATCTTCGACGATCCGGCCAAGGTCAAATTCATTCCGCTCGACTCGAAAGAGCGGTTTACCGAACTGCAAAAACGCAAGGTCGATGTGCTGGCGCGCAACTCGACCTGGACTATTTCGCGCGAAACCGACTACGCGCTGCATTTTGTCGGGGTGTCATATTATGACGGCCAGGGCTTCATGGTGCCCAAGGCGCGCAAGGTCGACTCCGGCCTGGAGTTGGACGCAAGCAAAGTCTGCGTCCAGGTCGACACCACCACCGAGCTCAATCTCGACGACTACTTCCGCGCCAACAATATGAAATATGAAGCCGTCAAATTCGCCAAAGTGGACGACGTCTTCAAGGCCTACGAGTCCGGCCAATGCAACGTCTTGACCTCCGATGTGTCGCAACTTTATGCGCTGCGTCAGAAACTCCCCAAGCCGGGCGACCACACCATCCTGCCGGACGTCATTTCGAAGGAGCCGCTCGCGCCGGTAGTTCGGCAAAAGGACGACGACTGGCTTCTGATCGTGAAGTGGACGTTGTTCGCGATGCTGAATGCCGAGGACTCGGCATCAACTCGAAGAACATCGACCAGGCGCTCAAGTCCAAAAAGCCGGACGTTATGCGCTTTGTCGGCACCGAAGGTGAATATGGCGAGGGCCTGGGCCTCACCAACGACTGGGCGGTGCGGATTATTCGTCGCGTCGGAAACTACGGCGAAGTCTATGAACGCAACGTCGGCACCGGCTCGAAGCTCGGCATACCGCGCGGCCTCAATCAATTGTGGAATGCCGGCGGCATTCTGTACGCGCCGCCGATCCGCTAGCCACGGCTCGCAAGTTCAGGAGGAGGGGCCGGCTTTCGACCGGTTGCTCCACATTTCCTTCTGGGCCTTCATGAAATCGCGATATTCGCTGGCGCTGAAATCGAGCAGCGTTCCGCCGGAAGCGAAATGCTCGATGAATGCCATGCCAATCGCGTAAGTGGCGCCGGCCGACAGCGCCGGCATAGCAAGCGCGCTGATGAGCGACCCGACCACCGGCACGCCTTTCATCAGGCTCGCGGTGCCGAGCGCGCTGGTCGCCGGGATCATCGATCCCGCCACACCGGCGATGATCGATTTGCCCTGATTTTTGGAAAACGGAACCTCGTAGATCTGCGAAAGGCGGCGCAACATTTGAATTTGCACGCCGCCGACGGTGGCCAGATCGACGAACGGCACCGGAATGAGCCCGGCCGCTCCGGACCACAGAGAGAACCGTTCGACCAGTTTCACCGCCGTTGCACGGCGTTGCTCCGGGGACATCTCATCCACATCAGCCAAAGCCGCTTCCTTATCCATCATCGCCTCCGCTATGTCGGCCGGGTCGTGACGCGCCGTTTCGGTCGCGTCCGACGCGGGGCCGGCTCCGCTTGTCTTGTCCGGCCTGATTGCCTTTGGGAGCTTCTTTTTGTTCATCGTCACGCAGCTTGCCTGATGCCGACGATGCTGTCGACCTCATCGGCAATGGCGGCGATTTCCCGGGCAGCGGTGCCCGACCGCTCGATCAGGGTCGGGGTTGCGCCCCACAGCGCCGCTTCCGCATAGACCACTCGGTTGGTCATCTCGCTCTTGAGCACCGGGAATCCGGCCTCGATCAGTTCGGCCCGGATATGTTTGGCGATCACCGAATCCCGCGTCGTCTGGGTCAGGACGCAGCGGAATAGACGCCGCTGGCCCTCGTCGCCCTCGAGGAGGGAGTGGAGCGTATCGAGCATGCGATCGATATCGAGCGGCGAGGCCTTGACCGGGACCAGCAGGAAGTCGGCCGCAGCGATGCAGGCGAGCGTCGCCAGCGAACGGAAGCCGGGGGTGTCGATGATAATCGGGCCGGTCGAAGCCAGGTTACGCGCGGTCTTCCAGGCGTTCTCTGTGGCGTCCTCTATCACTTTCACGCCGCCGAGCGCCTTTTCGCGCGCGGCGAGGCGCGCGATCGAGCGTTGCGGATCGGCGTCGATGATGGTCGAGGGCCGGCCGCACAGATGCCAATGCACCGCGAGGCAGCTTGCAAGCGTGCTTTTGCCGCTGCCGCCTTTCATTGTTGCAACCGTGATGATCTGCCGCATCACCCACCTGCCTCTCTGCCGAGTTTCCGTAGGGCGAATCGCTTGCAATCGATATTATCGGATTCTTGGCCCGGATTCCCCGGATAACTTCCGAAAATGATGTGAATTTTCGCGTCGGCGTCCTGCCGAACCCGATCAGGAGCCCGCCTTCGCTGCTCCCTGCCTCACATCGGATTGTGTGGCGGAGTTGGGCTGCGAGGTGGAGGTGCTTTTAGCCGCCTTGCGGGCGGCTCCCGATCGGGTGCTCCACATTTCCTTCTGAGCTTTGATGAACTCACGATAGTCCCGGGCGTTGAAATCGAGCAGTGTCCCGCTCGTCGCAAAATGCTGAATGAAGGCCTTGCCGATCGCGTAGGTGGCGCCGGCAGACAACACCGGCATCGCGATTGCACTGATTGCCGTTCCAACGATTGGCACGCTCTTTACGATGCTGGCGGCTCCTATCCCACTGCTCGCCGGGATCATCGATCCTGCCAGGCAGGCTATAAGGGC
>DAIMKK010000421.1:0-3090 GCA_036721745.1 Pseudolabrys sp.
ATCCGTTCTCGGCGGCGAGCCCGGCCTATGCGGCGACGCTGCCCCTGTTCGTGGCCATCTTCGCGGTGCTGATCCTCGGCGTGCTGGTCGGCGGCATCGCCGCCTGGATCCGCCAAGGCAAGTGGCGGCGCAGCGCCCGTCGGCTCGATAGCGAGGCGCGCGCGCTCCATCAGGAGATGGACGCCATTCGCCGACGCTTCGGAACGGCCGAGCAGCCAGCGCCGGCACAGGAGCCTGCCCCGCTGCCCGTCATCCCGGGGCCGATTCCTTAACGCCGCTTACGGGTTCCGCTTTGCCGGGAGGGGGCGAAGGCTGCTAGAACCCCGGCCATGTCGCTCTTGGTCAAAATTTGCGGGCTGAAGACCCCGGAAGCGCTTGATGTGGCGCTGGAATCCGGAGCCGACCTGGTCGGCTTCGTGTTCTTCGCGCCGAGCCCGCGCCATCTCGGGTTTGAGGCGGCGCGCGCGCTTGGCGAACGCGTCAAAGGCCGCGCCGGCAAGGTCGCGCTCACCGTCGACGCCGTCGACGCGATGCTTGCCGCTATCGTCGAGGCGCTCAGGCCCGACATGTTGCAATTACACGGCGTCGAGACGCCCGAGCGGGTGACGGCGCTGCGCAGCCGTTTCGGCCTGCCGGTAATGAAGGCGATCCCGATCGCCGAGCGCAAGGACCTCGCCCGCATCGATCTTTACAAAAAGGTGGCCGACCGGCTGATCTTCGATGCGCGCGCGCCGCAGGATGCGACCCGACCCGGTGGCCTTGGCACGCCGTTCGACTGGACGCTGCTCAAGCGCGTCGATCCTGGAATCCCATTCATGCTGTCGGGCGGACTCGATGCCGGCAATGTGGCCGAAGCCTTGCGCATCACCCGCGCGCCGGGCGTCGACGTGTCGTCGGGCGTTGAGCGCGCGCCCGGCGAGAAGGACGCAGACAAGATCCGCGCCTTTATCCGCGCCGCGCGCGCGGCCGAGGCCGCGCTTGCCGCGAAGGTGAGCGCATGACCGCGCCGCAGCCCAATTCATTCCGCACCGGCCCCGACGAGCGCGGGCATTTCGGCATTTATGGCGGCCGCTTTGTGGCCGAGACGCTGATGCCGTTGATCCTCGATCTGGAAAAAGCCTACGCGGCGGCCAAGGCCGATCCGAAATTTCAGAAAGAAATGGATGGTCATCTCGCGAATTACGTCGGGCGGCCGTCGCCGCTTTATTTCGCCGAGCGGCTGACGGCGCACTGCAAGGGCGCCAAAATCTATTTCAAGCGCGAGGAGCTAAACCACACCGGCGCGCACAAAGTGAACAACGTGCTCGGCCAGATCATGCTGGCGCTGCGCATGGGCAAGACCCGCATCATCGCCGAGACTGGCGCCGGCATGCATGGCGTCGCCACCGCCACGCTGTGCGCCAAGTTCGGTCTGCCCTGCATCGTCTACATGGGCGCGGTCGACGTCGAAAGACAGAAGCCGAACGTGCTGAGGATGAAAATGCTCGGGGCCGAGGTCAGGGCCGTCGAATCGGGTTCCAAGACGCTCAAAGACGCCATGAACGAGGCGCTGCGCGACTGGGTCACTAACGTCACCGACACGTTTTATTGCATCGGCACGGTCGCCGGTCCGCACCCTTATCCCGCCATGGTGCGCGATTTCCAATGCATCATCGGTCGCGAAACCCGCGAGCAGATGCAGGCCGCCGAAGGCCGGCTGCCGGATTCGTTGATCGCCTGCATTGGCGGCGGCTCCAATGCCATGGGGCTGTTCCATCCGTTCCTGGATGAGCGCGCAATAGAGATCTACGGGGTCGAAGCGGCCGGGCATGGATTGAACGGCAAGCATGCAGCCTCCATCGCCGGCGGCAGACCGGGCGTGTTGCACGGCAATCGCACTTATCTCTTGATGAACGACGACGGCCAGATCGAGGAAGCGCATTCGATCAGTGCCGGCTTGGATTATCCCGGAATAGGCCCCGAGCACGCCTGGCTCAACGATATGGGCCGGGTGAAATTTTTGTCGGCGACCGACGACGAGGCGGTGGCCGCGTTCCAGCTTTGCAGCAAGCTCGAGGGCATCATCCCGGCGCTGGAACCGGCGCATGCGCTGGCGCGCGTGCTCGACTTGGCGCCGCAAAAGCCGAAGGATCACCTGATGGTGGTCAATATGTCCGGCCGCGGCGACAAGGATTTGGATTCGGTCGCCGCTTTTTTGGAAAGCAAGCGCCGATGAGCACGCGCATCGACCGCCGCTTTGCCGCACTGAAACAGGAAGGCCGCGCCGCGCTGGTGACATTCACCATGGCCGGCGATCCCGACTACGACACCTCGCTCGCGATCGCCAAGGCGCTGCCGAAGGCGGGCGCCGACGTGATCGAACTGGGCATGCCGTTCACCGATCCGATGGCCGACGGGCCTGCGATCCAGGCCGCCGGCGTACGAGCGCTCAAAGGCGGCCAGCGCATGACCAAGACGTTGGCGCTGGTGCGCGAATTCCGCAAAACCGACGACACCACTCCCATTGTTCTGATGGGCTACTACAATCCGATTTACATCTACGGCGTCGAGCGTTTTCTCGCCGACGCCAAGGCCGCCGGCGTCGATGGGCTGATTGTCGTCGCTCTGCCGCCGGAAGAAGACGACGAGCTTTGCTTGCCGACGCTGAAAACCGGCCTCAACTTCATCCGGCTGGCCACGCCGACAACGGACGACAAGCGCCTGCCGGCCGTGCTCAACAATACGTCCGGCTTCGTCTATTACATTTCGATCACCGGCATCACCGGCTCGGCCGCGCCCGACACGGCCAAGGTCAATGCGGCGGTTGCGCGCATCAAGCGCCACACCAAATTGCCGGTCGCAGTCGGCTTCGGCGTGAAAACCGCCGAGCAGGCCCGTGCCATCGCGTCGGGCGCCGACGGGGTGGTGGTCGGCTCCGCGCTGGTCGATGCGTTGCGCGCTAGCCTCGATAAAAGCGGCAAAGCCGGCCCAAGCACCGTGAAAGCCGTGACTTCGCTGGTGTCGGCGATGGCCGACGGCGTGCGCTCCGCGCGGCGCGTGGCGGCCGAATAGTGGCGGTTATAATTCTGACGAATCGAGCCTATATAGGCG
>DAIMKK010000422.1:0-3084 GCA_036721745.1 Pseudolabrys sp.
GCTGAGGCGCGCGGTGGACGAATCGCCGCCGGCATCATCGGCGGCCTGGCCGCCGGCGCCCTCATCGGCGCGGTCGCCGGCAACGGCTATTACGGCTACGGGTACGGCCCCGGCTATTACTACGCGCCGCGACCGGTCTATTACGGCGGCGGCTGCTACATCACCCACCGGCGATTCTGGGACGGCTGGGGTTGGCACTATCGGCGCGTGCGGGTCTGCGACTAGGCGGCTAGCCGGAATTGCGCACAAATGAATCGAAGAGCCCGGAATCGGCGAAAATTCCGGGCTTTTTCGAAGGGAGCATGAACCTATACCATCAAATTTCCGACATATTTAGGCCTGCCTCTTTCACAGGAGCCGGGACAGGCATTAACATTGTCGCTTCGCGGTCGGCCCCGGCCGACCAGCATTCTGGAGGGCTACCCAAATGAAGAAGACGATCTTCGCTCTGGCGGCAGCCGCGACCATCGCCGCGGCTACTTTGTCCGCGCCGACGACCGCCGACGCCCGCTGGCGGGGCGGCGGAATTGGGCTGGGCATTCTCGGCGGCGTCGTCGCCGGCACCGCCCTCGGCCTGGCGATCGCCGGTCACCCCGGTTACTACGTCTACGACGAGTACGATGCCGAACCTCCGATGGGCTGCCCCGGCTACTGGGGCCGCAGGCCGATCCGCGACGAAGACGGCAGGGTTGTGGGCTGGAGCCGCCCGCGCTGGTTCTGCCGGTAATCGTCACGTAACGGCTGTGGGTGCGTGATCGGCGCCGATCGTCGTCGGCCCGATGGACATTCACGCAACGCAGAATGACTATCGCCCACGCCGCGGCCGCTTTTGGTGGCCGCGGCGTTGCCGTTTTTCGCGCAAGGCCGCGGCTCGCTAGCGCCGCATGTGGTCGAGCACCGCCGCCGTCGGCCAGCAATCGACCTTCAGGCCGTTCTTCTTTTGATAGGCGCCGAGCGCCGCGCGCGTGAGCATGCCGGCTTTGCCGTCGATCTTGTCGCGATAAAGCGCGAGCGCGCTGAGCCGCTGCTGCATCGTCTCGACCTCTTTGGTTCTGAGCTGCGCGTTCTTGCTCCACGGATGTTCGAAGGCGCGGCCGCCCGAGATCAGGTCGCTCAGATGACCGACGAACAACACGTAGAGATCGGAATAATTGTAGTCCTTCAGCACGTAATAGTTTTTCGGCGTGAGGAAGGCCGGTCCGTAAGTGCCTTCCGGCAACAGCAGCGAGGCCTCGGCCGCAAGCTCCACCGCGGTCAGCTTGCGCCCGTAAGCCGGCCCGTAGCCGCGCTTGAGCCAATCGGCCACCGGCATCAGATGGCTCGGCTCCGCGATGGTGCAATCGACGTTTGACGGCACGCGCACCTCGATCGCCCAGGGCTTGCCGGCCTGCCAGCCCTTGCCGGCGAGCTGCTTGGCCGCCGAAGCCAGCGCGTCCGGCACCGAATGCCAGATGTCGGCGCGGCCGTCGCCGTCGAAATCGACGGCGTATTTGTAGTACTCCGAGGGCAGGAACTGGGTGAGGCCCATGGCGCCGCCCCAGGACGAGCGCAAGTTCTCGCGCGGCACGCCGTCCTGCAGCATTTTCAGCGCGTGCAGGAATTCGTTGCGGAAGAAATCCTTGCGCTTGCCGACAAAAGCCTGCGTCGCGAGCGTGCGAATAGCATCGAGCGGCAGCTTGTAGCCGCCGTAATCGGTCTCGCGCGCCCAGATCGCCAGCACGAGATTGCCGGGCACGCCGAACTCTTTCTCGACGCGCGCCAGCGTGTCGCGGTATTGGCCGCTGAGTTTTTGGCCCTGGGCGGCGAGCCGGGCGAAAGTCGGCTCGCGCAGATATTGCGCCGGCGTCTGCACGAATTCCGGCTGCTGCGGCTGCTGTTCCGGCCGGCCGGGAATGTCGAGGTCGGGCAGGCTGAGGTCAGGCTCAAGCCCGCGCGTGGCGGCGTCGAAGGTGGCGCGCGAGACGCCGAGTTGTTGCGCTTGCGGCCACGTCGCCTGTAGCCACTGCTGGAACGCGGCGTCGGCGCGCGCTGCGACGATCAGCAGCAACAGACATGTGGCGGCGATAGCGGCCCGTCGAATCATGCCGCGACGCTAATCCGATTGAACGCGCCGTTCTACCGGCAGCGGCCCAAAGGCCGGCGGTGGAATGCGGCGCTTCGACGCCGCCTCGTAGGCCGAGGCTACATGCAACAAGACGTCTTCCTTGCCAGGCTCGGCGCGGAACACCAGCGAAAACGGCAGGCCCGGCGCCGGCAGCGTCGTCGGCTTATCGGACGGGACGTGCAGATAGCGCATGCCGTCGGCACTGAGTTTGTAGACGGGGTCGTAGGCCGTCATGACGTAACCGGCGGGGATCAGCACCTCGGTCAGGCCGGCGTTCGGGCCGCTGAGCGACTCCGGCGAGAGATTGTTGCGGAAGCCCTGCCCCGCGCCGCCGATCTTGCCGGGCGGCCATGGCGTGTGCAGCCGCACCAGCACGTCGAGATGATTTTCCAAAATCACCATCATGTCGGCATGGCGCAGGAGATCGCGCAGCAGGATACGCTCGTTGCCGCCCTGCCGCTCGCTGAGCGGATTGCGCAAATCGGTCACCTCGTCCCAGTTCCGGAAGCTGGCTCGCTGGTCGTCGCCCCAGAATTTCGAGCGCGCATTGAGCGCGGCGAAATCGGTCAGCGTTTCGGTAAAGCCTATGGTCCGCCAGTCGGCGGCGCGGCGCGACAAATACTGGTTGATGTGGAAGCGGAACGCCATTTGCGGCGCCTGCTGCTGCACGGCGCCGAGATCGAGATTCGCAGGCGGCGCGATGCGGCCTTCCGCCAGCTCCAGCATGTAGTCGATCGGTTTCATCGTGCCACTGCCGAAGACTTTTCCCGGCGCGAACTCGGTCGGCTGGATCGCGGCGGCGAATTCCTTAAACAGCGGCTGTCCTTCCGGCGTCAGCCGGTAAAGAATGTCCGGCATGAAAACTGGCACCAGCCGCGCCAATGCTGTGCGGTGGTCGGTTTTCATTTGCTCGATATCGGGATCTCTTTTCCAGAGCGGGTCCGACGATTCGACCAGCGTCGCGCCGAGCTTGCCGCCGA
>DAIMKK010000423.1:0-3082 GCA_036721745.1 Pseudolabrys sp.
CTCGCGGGGCTGGTTGTTCCCGGGCCGCGATCCGCTCCAGCCGATCACGACGCGTCAGCTTACCCGCGCCTGCCACACGGCTGCGCAGGCCGCCGGAATCGAGAAGCATGTGTCTCCGCACACGCTACGGCACAGCTTCGCTACGCATCTATTGGAACAGAACGTTGATGTGCGCGTGATCCAAGTACTACTCGGACATACCAAGCTCGATACGACAGCGCGCTATACGCAGGTCGCGACCAATACGATCCGCAACGTCACCAGCCCGCTCGATCATCTCATCGACAAGAAGGATGTGCCGCCCGCTTGACGCGCGGCGCACGTGCCACGTCCATCGCTGGAGGTCGCGGATATCTTCCGCACCCATGGGGCGGCCTGGCGTCAAGCCAACGCCGGCCATGTCAGTCTCGGCCAGTTAAAGGTGATGTCGGCCATCGAGAGCTGCCGCACGGCGGCTCTCGGCGGGCATGTCATGCGCTGCGAGGACTGCTCGCACACGCAGATCGCCTACAACAGCTGCCGTAATCGGCACTGCCCAAAGTGCCAGGGCTCGCAGGCGCTCGCATGGATGGAGGAGCGCACGGCCGAACTGTTGGCCGTTCCTTACTTCCACGTCGTGTTCACGCTGCCGGCGCGGATCGCTGCCATTGCTTACCAGAACAAGGCCGCCATCTACGATCTCTTGTTCAAGGCTTCCTCGCACACAATGCTGACGATTGCGGCCGATCCCAAGCGCCTGGGCGTCAGGATCGGCTTCACGTCGGTGCTCCACACCTGGGGCTCCGCGATGGCCCATCACCCGCACGTACACATGATCGTGCCAGGGGGTGGAATATCGCTCGACGGCACACGCTGGATCAGCTGCCGTCCCAACTACCTCTTGCCAGTGAAGGTGCTGTCGCAGCTGTTCCGCCGTCTGATGCTGGAGATGCTCCCCGCCGCGCACGATGCCGGCCGCCTTCGGTTCTTCGGCGATCACGCCCACCTCGCCGACCAGGCCGCGTTCAAGGCCTATCTCGCGCCGCTGCATCGGACCAAGTGGTTCGTCTATAGCAAGCGGCCGTTCGCCGGGCCCGAGCAGGTGCTGGCCTATCTGTCGCGCTACACCCACCGCGTCGCCATCGCCAACAGCCGGCTGATCGCCGCCGACGCGACCGGCGTCACGTTCAGGTACAAGGACTACCGGATCGAGGGGCCCGGCCGCTACAAGACCATGACGCTCAAGCCGGGCGAGTTCATCCGCCGGTTCCTCATGCACGTCTTGCCGAAGGGGTTCCACCGGATCAGGCACTGCGGGCTGCTGGCCGGCGGCACCAAGACCGAGACCATCGCGCGGGCGCGTGAGCTGATCGCTGCCGCGACACCTGCGCAAACGGCGCAGAAGCAGCAGGCTCCCGATAGCGCCGCGGCGACAGACAAGCCGATGCACCTGTGCCCGTGTTGCGGCGGTCGCATGAGTATCATCGAGACCTTCAAGCGCGGCTCGACGCCGCAATACCGACCGCCGCCACCAACCGCGATCAGAATCGATACGTCATGATCACGTTCCGCTCGTCACACATTCAAAATACCGATCTTTCTCGCTGGTCATCGGGCAGCCACGGCGGCACTCGCGTAAATGCACGCTTGCGATTTCAATTCGTGCACCGATCTTCATTGCTCAAGGCGCACACTTGCCATCGCAGAGGGCCCCTCATGCCGGGAAACGTCGTCGACCAATGCACTCATGGCTGTCGATTGCCATCACGCACCTCGTCTGCGGCGCTCAAATCCCCATAGCGCTACCGGCACGACCGCGTGCCACTTCCCGCGGTTTCGTTCATTGAAGGCTTTCGGACGCCGGCCCCGGTGCACGCCGCATCGTCGCCATCGGCCGGCATCCGAAACCCTCAACAGACTCAGACATCCAAATAAAATCCGTTGCTCACGCGAATGGCACTTTCTCCGTCCGTTCCTCTCATCCCTTCTGCACCAGCCGAAAGCCGAGCAGGACGATCACCAGCCCCGTCAGTTGGACGGGGCTCGGTACCTCGCCGAGTGCGAGCCATCCAATGAGTAGTACGAAAGGTGGCACCAGTGCGACAAACGCCGCTGCTCGCCCCGCTCCCAACACAGCAACCGAACGAATGAACAGATAGGTTGCGGCGGGACCCGCCAAGACACCCTGCAAGACCGCCTGCAAGAGATTTTCCCGCCATCCCACCGTGATCAGGTGATCGAAACCACCCAAGGCCCAGTAGCCGGGCACGCCAATGAGCGAGATCACGCTGATGGCCGCGGCGGCAGGTAGCGCGGCGATGCGCCACATGCGAAGCAGTGTGCCGAACGTGGCGTACATCATTCCCGTCAGGATGAATATCAAGTCTCCGGCGACAGCATGAGTGCCGATCATGGTCACTGCTTCCCCGCCGATCACCGCGAGGCCGCAGACGATGATCAGCGCGCCGATGGCGCGCACCGCGACGAGTTTTTCTCCCAATAACGCGGTCGCGAGCAATAGGCCGCCCAGCGTCGCGCAGGAGGGCTGGATCACGCCGCCGTGCCCAAGCGGCACCAGCACGAAACCCGCGTAGCTGATGATCGCGAAGCACGGACCGCCGAATATGGCCAGCACTATGCCTCGGGTCCAGCCAATGCCGTTAAGGTCGCTGACGCCGCGCCGCATCACAAAAGGCTGCGCAAGCCCGGACCAGAGATAGCGGTGAACTGTGAGATCAGCCGGTGAACCCCCGGCGTTGAGGCCATGGCGCGTTCCAGCAAATCCGGCCGCCCAGAACAAGGATGCCACAATGCCGCAGGTGATGCCGATGGTGATCGAGTTGAAGCGGCTCGATGGTCCCAAGTGTCCTCCGACACGCACGTTTTAGACCACATGAAAACATGGATTCTCTGCATAAGGCTAGACATGCTTTGGCTTGATCACGAAGACCGATCCGCTGGCGTTAGAGCCTAATCAGGCCCGATGTCCGAGATGGGTCAATCGCGTCATAGCCGGCGCGGGCCAAAACTGACCTTTGTCCGCTTTACTCCGTTAGGGTTTGTCCATAAATAAAGTAGTCAATTGGCACTTCGGCGCGGTGAG
>DAIMKK010000424.1:0-3078 GCA_036721745.1 Pseudolabrys sp.
GACCACATGATCGTATTCGGTCAAGCGCACCTGCGCCGGATTCTAGGCGCATATGGCTGGAGGAGGCGGAGGACTGCGATGGCGCGCAACGAATTCTTCCAAGTCGCTGAGAGCAAACATCCGGCGCCGGCCGATTTTGGTGACGACCGGCCCCCGGTTTTTCCAGACCAAGTCGCGCAGCGCTTGTTCGGTCAGGTCCAGCGCTTGAGCCGCTCGCGGGTAGCTTAACAACAGTGAAATAGGATCATCTGAATCCTGGGCACGCATGTGCACGCTCCGTCACGGAGTGTGCCTCATGCGCAAGCCCACGCATTCGGCGACAGGCGAAGTAGATCAGTACGTCCTCGACGGCTAGCGAGCGCCACCTGGGTGGTCCGCGCTCGGCCGGGATACGCCCAGCACCGATTGAATTAAGAGGACGTAACGTAACGTGCGTTACGCGGGTCAAAGCCTGTGAATCTGTGTTGAACCAAATTCTAGAACGTACAACTGCAATTCCAAAAAGCGCCGGCCTGTCCCCGCAATTCTTGTCCTCGGCCGCGTGTTAATCCTGCCGCGATCCGGCACTTGGATTCTTGGCACAAATTTGGCACAGTTGGGGGCGGAATCCAGCGATCTCAGGCGAAAGCTGGCGATACTAAGTATTTGATTTTGCGTGGTTTTGGCGAATCCGGACCTGAAGTCATTGCCCTCCGAAGGCAAAGGTCGGACGTTCGAATCGTCTCGGGCGCGCCAGTTTTTTCCGCGATTTCAGGACGGTTGCATTGGCATGCGCCATTGCGCGCCGCCCGTCTTGTCCTGGAAACAACCTCAGCAATGAAAGTGAATCAGCCGATATAGAGATTCCGGCATTCGCCGCTTCCCGCTATGGAACGTAGGGGGAGCCGAAGTGCTTATAATTGCGGCAGCCGCCCGATGGGGCGCCCCACGCAATGGACGGACCATGCAATCCAATATTTGCTCGGCCCTTCGCGGGAATTCTGCTGCTAGCGGGAACGGTGCTTGCAGCCAACGGCCAACCGATGCCGCTTCCGCTGCCGGGTCCCTTCAACTTCTAAGGCACGCCGGAGGAACAGGCGGCCTGCTCACCGGACGCGACAAAATTCTGCAGCGACGCCATTCCCGACACGTTCCGCGTGCTGGCCTGCCTGCAGCAGAACCGCACGCGCATCCGCAAGGTGTGCCTGGCAGTATTGGAATTGCACGGCCAATAATTTCCAGGCCCCGCTTCGTCCGCGACAGGTCGCACTCCTGCCGCTCGCGCATGTTTGAGATGAAGAAATCGTTGCTCGATCGGCCTTGACAGCAACCCGGCGTGGTCTGAGTATTCACATCATCGGTAAGACACGGAGGTTTGAATGGCGCCACCGGGTCAGAGTGCCGCGACGATTGCGATCGCAAACGTTCGGGCGCGAGCATAGCGGCAACAATACGAACGGTACGCCGGGAGCGGCCTGCGCGGGTCGCATCAGTCAGGCAAGACCCCAATTAGGCCGTTCCCGACGTGCGCTTTCCCGGCATGCAATTTCCCGGCATGATTTCATTCAATGCCCGACGCGGGCACGCGTCACTTCTTTTTGCGACCGTCTTCAACTTTCCTGAGCTTATCTTCTTCTTCGCGAAGCAATTTTTCGATCACGCGCCGTTGCGCGGAATCGGTCATGGTCTTGAGCATTTCTCGGTAATGCTCAATATTTTTCCGCTTGATGAAACGTTCCATCGCCGGCCGCCAAAATCGCTTCGCCGTTGAGCTAGATCAATGCGACGACGGGCAATTTATAGACATTCTTCGCCATGGAAAATAAGTCCGCTCACAGTTCAATTTGGAATCCGGTTGCCACAGCCCCGGCGCAGGTCGAGTTGGAACTTTGCATTTACGACAGCGGCGAATATCACGCCTTGGCATTTCCCTGCCGGCGCAATGGCGTGGGTTGGTCCGATGTGCGCCTCAACAAAATGGTGGCGGTCAGGCCCACGCATTGGCGGCTATGGCCGCGCGATCGCACCTGACAAAGGCCGCCTGAATTGGCGGCCTTTTACGTAATCAGGCCAGGCCGGCGATCGGCGTAGCCGTTGCGCAATACCTTGATCCTTGGCACAAATCCGGCCCAAACAATCGGGCATTCCAATGGCCCGCCACGGGATTGGGGAGGAAACCATGCCGATCTCACGCCGCACCTTGATCGCAACCTTTGGCCTCGGCTCCGCCGCAACTTTGCTGCCGCGCAGCGCTTTTGCCGCCTATCCGGACCGGCCGATCCATCTGATCGTGCCGTTCGCGCCGGGCGGCAATGCCGACATCGTCGGCCGCATCGTCGGCGAACGGATATCGAGCGCTCTCGGCCAGCCGGTGGTGGTCGACAACCGCGGCGGCGCCGGCGGCAGCATCGGCGCGGAAGCGGTGGCGCGCGCCACGCCCGACGGCTACACGCTGTTTGTCGGCTCGAACGGCCCGCTCACCGTCAATCCGTTAGTGCAGGCCAAGCTCGGCTACGATCCGCTGAAGGATTTTGCGCCGGTGGCGCTCACCAGCTACGTGCCGCACGTGATCATCCTGAACGACAAGGTCGAAGCCAAGACATTGCCGGACCTGATCGCGCTGTCGAAGAAAGCGCCGGTGAACATCGCCACCAGCGGCGTCGGCAGCGCGACCCACATGACGCTCGAGCGCTTCAAGGCGGCGACCGGCGCCAATGTCACGCACATCCCCTATAAGAGCGGCGGCGCGTTGATGCCCGATTTGATGGGCGGCAGCATCCAGGCGGCGATGACGGAGTTTTCCACCGCGCTGCCGCTGCACAAAGGCGGCAAGGCGCGCATCGTCGCCATCGCTTCGGCGGCACGCTCGCAACTGGCGCCGGATATCGCCACCTTCATCGAGGGCGGGGTCAAGAATTTCACCGCCCAGAGCTATATCGGCATCCTGGCGCCCGCCGGCACGCCGGCGCCCATCATCGCGCAGTTGCAGAAGGCGATCGCCGCCGGGCTGACCGGCGACGGCGCTGCCGACAAATTGCGCGCCATGGGTTCGGAAATCGCCACGCCCGAGCAGATGACGCCGGAAGGCTTTGCCGCCTT
>DAIMKK010000425.1:0-3077 GCA_036721745.1 Pseudolabrys sp.
GCTTCCAGCGCTCTGAATTTGCCAAAAACACCCACACGACTTCCCGAAGACCCAAAAAACAAATGAGAGTCGATGTTTCATTCCTGCCGGTGCTGGCCGCCGCATTCCTGCTGACATTCGCCCGCGTCGGCACGATGGTGATGCTGCTGCCGGGTGTCGGCGAATTGAACTTGCCCTCGCGTGTGCGCCTGACCATCGCGCTGGTGCTCACCGCCATTCTGCTGCCGTCGCATCAGAAAGCCTATGCCGTCGATCTCACCGCGCTCGGGCCGGTGCTGACAATGCTGTTCCAGGAACTCGTGATCGGCGCGGTGCTCGGCTTGACCGCGCGGCTGGCGATTTCGGCGCTGCAGGTCGCAGGCTCCGTGGTGGCCCAACAATTGGGCTTAGGCTTTGTGACCGCCATCGATCCCACGCAGAACCAGCAGGGCATGCTGGTTGGCAATTTTCTCACTTTGCTCGGCATCATGCTGATCTTCGCCACCAACCTGCATCACCTGGTGATCGCGGCGATGAACGACAGCTATACGATCTTCCAACCGGGCGAGATGCCGCTGGTCGGCGACGCGGCGGCGCACGTTACCCGTATCGTCGCGACCGCGTTCCGCATCGGCATTCAGCTTTCCGCGCCGTTTTTGGTGTTCGGATTGCTGTTCAATCTGGGCTTGGGCGTCTTGTCGCGGCTGATGCCGCAAATGCAGGTGTTTTTCATCGGTCTGCCGCTGTCGATCCTGCTCGGCCTGCTGCTGCTGCTATTGGTGATCGGCGCCATGATGGGCACCTTCGTCGACTATCTGCAGGGCGTTCTCGGCGACATCGCGCCGCACGGCTGAAGGTTAAGCGCGCAAATCTGGACCAGATATGGCCGACGAAACCGATAATACCGAGAAAACAGAAGAACCAACGCAAAAGCGCTTGGACGACGCACTCAAGCGCGGCGACGTGGTCAAGAGCCAGGAGGTCAATACCTGGTTCATCATCAGCGGCGCCACGCTGGTGTTGATGGCGTTCTCCGGCCGCATGAGTTCCGACCTCAGCGCCACCATGCGCGGGCTCATCGCCAACGCGCACAGTATAAGCATGGATGGGCCGGCGCTGCCGCGGCTGTTCGAGAAGCTCGGCCTCGAACTGATCGCCGCCGTCGCCATTCCGTTTCTGCTGCTGATGCTGGCCGCGCTCGGCGGCAACCTGATCCAGCATCGACTGATCTGGTCGATCGAGGTTATGGCGCCCAAGCTGTCCAAGATATCGCCGGCCGCAGGCTTCAAGCGGCTGTTCGGAACACAGGCGCTCGCCAATTTCGCCAAGGGCCTGATCAAGCTGGTGCTGGTCGGCACGGTGCTCACCGCGCTGATGTGGCCCGAGCGCGGCCGCATCATGGCGCTCGAGGGCACCGATCTTTCGGCGGTGCTGCCGCTTGCTTTGTCGCTGGCGCTCAAGCTGATGGGCGCCGTGGTCGCCATGATGGCGGTGGTCGCGCTCGCGGATTACCTGTTCCAATACCGGCAGTGGTACGAGAAGCAGAAGATGTCGCTGCAGGAATTGAAGGAGGAATTCAGGCAGAGCGAGGGCGATCCGGTCATCCGAGGCAAGATGAAGCAGGTGCGCCAGAGCCGGCAGCGCCGGCGCATGATCGCCAATGTGCCCAAAGCGGCGGTGATCATCACCAACCCGACCCATTACTCGGTCGCCCTGCAATACGAGCGCGGCATGGAGGCGCCGATCTGCGTCGCCAAGGGCGTCGACGCGGTGGCCTTGAAGATCCGGGAGGTCGCCGGCGAACATTCGATCCCGATCGTCGAGAACCCGCCGCTCGCCCGCGCGCTGCATGCCACCGTCGAGGTCGACCAGGCGATTCCGATCGAACACTACAAAGCGGTGGCCGAAGTGATCGGCTATGTCATGCGGCTGCGCCGGTCGGTCGCCCCCAAACCATCATAAATCGCGGCTATTCAAAGCATGGGATTGCCGCGGGCTGGCTCTTGCGCCGGTAGGGCGGCTTAAGGCACTGAGGACTAATGGCAGGTCAGCAACCCGCAGCGCAGCCACCGGACGGAAGCACCGGGCAAGTTCTTCAAGGGCTTGGGCGGCAGGCTTTCGACAAAAGCCCAAGCGCCCCGCGCTCAGGCTCGGTCGGCTTGGTGCTGCTGGTCGCCCTGGCGCTGTTCGGCGCCGCCGCCGGCCTGCTCTACGTCGAGCCCACTTACGCCGGAACTTACATTTTGGCGCTGCTGGCTTTGCTCGGGACGACCGGCGTTGTCGCGCTGTTCGCCATGGCCTCCGGCATCATGCAGTTTGCCAGCCGGGGCGAGCGCAACCCGCTGCTCAAGACGGTGGTCGACAATGCCTTCGACGGCATTGTGGTCACCGACCAGTCCGGCCGCGTGTTCTACGCCAACGTCACCTATCTCGACCTGATCGGGGCGACCGATAACAGCGACGTGCGGCCGATCGAACGGGTCTTTGTCGGCGATCCGGACGTGTCCGAATCGATCTACCGCCTGCTCAAGGCCGCGCGCGAGGGCCGCCGCCTGCAAGAGGAGGTGCGCATTGCCGGCGCTACCGCCGAGGCCGCGCGCTGGCTGCGCCTGCGCGTGCGCCCGCTGGGGACAAGCAAGCGCGACGCGCGCATGACGGTGTGGTCGATCGCCGACGTGACGCGCGACCGCGAACGCCAGGAAAACGTGTTCCAGGAACTGCAGCACGCCATCGACTATCTCGATCACGCGCCGGCCGGTTTCTTCTCGGTCGATGCCGCGGGCGACATCGTCTATCTCAATGCCACGCTCGCCGCCTGGCTCGATCACGATCTCGCTCAGGTCGGTGCCGGCTCGCTCAAGCTTAACGATATCGTCGCCGGCGAGGGCGCAGCGCTGCTCACCACGCTCAATGCCGCGCCGGGCGAAGTGAAGACCGAGGTGCTCGATCTCGATCTCAAGGCGCGCGGCGGCAAGCCGGTGCCGGTGCGGCTGTTTCACAAGGTGGCGTTCGGCGCTGACGGCGCGGCCGGCGCCTCGCGCACACTGGTGCTCAACCGGGCCAAAGATGACGGCAGCGATTCCGCCCGCGCGGCGGAA
>DAIMKK010000426.1:0-3068 GCA_036721745.1 Pseudolabrys sp.
CTCATCCTGGAGCATCTGGAAGAGTTGGCGGAACTGGAGTCCCTGGACAATGGGAAGCCTATTGGCGTTGCCCGCGCAGCTGACGTGCCGCTGGCGGCGGATCTCTTCCATTACATGGCTGGATGGGCCACCAAGATTGAGGGCAACACCATCTCACTTTCGGTGCCCTATGCACCAGGGGTGAAGTTCCACGCCTATACATTGCGTGAGCCGGTTGGTGTGGTAGGGCAGATCATCCCGTGGAACTTCCCGTTGTTGATGGCGGCATGGAAACTCGGGCCCGCGCTCGCCACCGGCTGCACCGTGGTGTTGAAGCCGGCTGAGGAAACACCGCTATCCGCACTACGGCTGGGCGAGCTAATCCAGGAGGCGGGATTTCCCGACGGGGTGATGAACATCATCACGGGGTTTGGCGAAACTGCTGGTGCGGCACTGGCAGCGCACCCCGGGATCGACAAGGTGGCGTTTACCGGCTCAACCGAGGTCGGCAAGCTCATCCTAAGGGCCGCCGCCAATGACCTGAAGAAGGTATCGCTTGAGCTGGGGGGCAAGTCGCCAAACGTCGTCTTGCGGGATGCCGATCTCGACCTCGCCATAGCGGGTACGGCGAGTGCCATCTTCTTCAATCAGGGTCAGTGCTGTTGCGCCGGGTCACGGTTGTTCGTGCAAGAGAGCATATTTGACAAGCTCGTTGGGGGCGTCGCCGATGCAGCCAAGAAGATCAAGGTCGGTCCGGGGCTCGACCCCGAAACTCAAATGGGCCCGATGGTTTCCGAGATCCAATTCAACCGCGTGTGCGGTTATCTCGAGTCCGGCCTTGCAGAAGGCGCCAAAGCCGTCGCGGGCGGTGGGAAGCTGGGTGGCAAAGGCTATTTTGTCGAGCCGACCGTGCTGGTGGACACAAAGCCGGATATGAAGGTCATTCGGGAAGAGATCTTCGGCCCGGTGGTCGCGGCCATTCCATTTAAGGAACTGGACGATGATCTGGTCAGGGCCGCCAACGATACCGTCTATGGCTTAGCAGCCGGAGTCTGGACCAAGGATATCAGTAAAGCCCATTCCCTGGCAGGGAAGCTGAAGGCGGGCACAGTCTGGATCAACTGCTACAACATCTTCGATGCGGCATTGCCCTTTGGCGGCTACAAGCAGTCCGGCTGGGGGCGTGAAATGGGGCATGACGCCCTTGATCTCTACACCCAGAAGAAGGCTGTCTGCGCGGCCCTGTGACAGCGTGGCGCACGCAAATCCAAACTGACACCGCCTGGTGTGCGGGGTGTCGCTTGAGTTCGATCGCAGGTAGTGCCCGGCTGCCTGCGATTTTTTTGTTTCTCTTGCAAGCGGCAGACACACTGGTAGCCGGCCGATGCCCCAATTCATTCGGCTTCCTGGTGACCCCGCAAATGGCTATCGTCAACAATACTTGAGGCCTCACGGGGCAATTTCAGTCCATGACGAGGCAGAAGGCAATCGGGAGGTCACGATGACCGACGTCAAGTGGACGATCAAGGCGCGTGAATTTGTCAACTGTAATTGCTCCTATGGCTGTCCCTGCCAATTCAACGGATTGCCGACATACGGGGATTGCCGGGCCGTCGTCGGTATCCAGATCGACACCGGCCATCACGGAAACACGCGACTCGACGGGCTTAAGGTCGCCGCCATTTTCAAGTGGCCCGGCCCTATACACGAGGGCAAGGGTGAAGCAGCCGTCGTTATCGATGCGCGCGCAACGGTGTCTCAGCGCGAGGCGCTGCTGCGCATTCTCAGCGGACAGGACACCGAACCCGGCGCGACGATCTTCAACGTTTTCGCCTCGACGCTCGAAAAACTGCATGAGCCGATCTTCAGCAAGATTGATTTCGAGGTGGATATCGATGGCCGCACGGCACGCCTGGTTGTGCCGGGCGTGATCGAGACGCGTGGCGAGCCCATCCTCAATCCGGTTACGGGCCAGGACCACAGAGTGCGCATCGATATGATCGGTGGGTTCGAATATACGCTGGCTGAGATCGGACGCGGGTGGTCCAAGACCTCGCTTCCAATCGCATACGAGCTTACCGATTCCTACGGCCAGTTCTGCGAACTCAATCTCAGCCAGAGTGGGATCGTTCGCTGACTGCCAATGACCTACGTGCGCTTGAAGTTGTACTGCGGCGCGACCGTGTCCTAGTCGCAGTGGCGCTCTCGGTGATTGCCGCACTCTCTTGGCTTTATCTGTTGTGGCTTGCCGCGGACATGGAAATGGGCGGCGTGGACATGACTGGCTTTCGGATGATCCCTGCCGGCCTTGGCCTGATGATGCCCGCCACCGCGCCGTGGACAGGCGTCGAGTTCGTGTGGGTTATCGCAATGTGGGCGGTAATGATGTTCGGCATGATGATGCCCTCGGTCGCGCCAATGATCCTGATCTATGCGCGCGTCGGCCGGCAGGCGGCGGCGCAAGATAAGCCATTCGCCGCGACGGGTTGGTTCGCCGCCGGTTATCTCCTGGTCTGGACCGTCTTTGCGCTCGCTGCGACCTCGGCGCAATGGGCGCTCGAACGCGCCGCCATGCTCAACTCGATGATGGAAGGCACGAGCAACTTGTTTGGCGGCATCGTACTGATCGCGGCCGGGCTTTATCAGTGGACGCCGCTCAAGGACGCCTGCTTGTCGCAGTGTCAATCGCCGCTGCACTTCATTCAGCGCCGCGGCGGCTTCCGGCGCGATGCAGCGGGTTCGCTCGCGCTCGGTGCGCGGCACGGAGCCTATTGCGTCGGCTGCTGCTGGGCGCTGATGGCGCTGCTATTCGTTGGTGGGGTGATGAATGTACTGTGGATTGCCACCCTAGCGATCTTGGTGCTCGCGGAGAAGGTCGTTCCGACTGGCCGGCTGATCTCCCGAATCTCGGGTGCGGGATTCATTGCCGGCGGGGTATGGCTCCTGGCAGCAGCCCTGCGTTGACCAGGACGCCGCGTTATTTTTCTACTGATAACCTGTGCCTTCCGAAAACCTCATCCGCTGGATTCGCAGCAGAAAAGAGAATCGGATCATGATCGAAACTGATGGCGACCTTCTTCAGACTTCTG
>DAIMKK010000427.1:0-3060 GCA_036721745.1 Pseudolabrys sp.
GGCGGCGATCACGCCGGCGGCGCAGATGTTCTACGACTGGGCCGGCGGCTTGCTCTGGGTGGCGATGCCGTTCGCCGACGAGCCCGACGCCGGCTCGATCCGCGCCGCGGTCAAAAGCGTCGGCGGCCACGCCACGCTGGTGCGTGCGCCCGCCGCCGTGCGTGCCGCGGTCGACGTGTTCGAGCCGCAAGAGGCGAATTTGCGCGCCTTGAGCAAACGCGTGAAGGAGGGATTTGATCCCAAGGGCGTACTCAATCCCGGCCGCATGTGGGCGGGGGTGTAGATGCAAACCGCCTTTAGTCTCGCTCAACTCATGGACCCGCAGGTCGCGGAATCGGAAAAAATCCTGCGCGCTTGCGTGCATTGCGGCTTCTGCACCGCCACCTGCCCGACCTATGTGCTGCTCGGCGACGAACTCGATTCGCCGCGCGGGCGTATCTATCTGATCAAGGAAATGCTGGAGCAGGGGAGCCCAGCGACGCCGGACGTGGTCAAACATATTGACCGTTGTCTCTCGTGCCTTGCCTGCATGACCACCTGTCCGTCCGGCGTGCATTACATGCATCTGGTCGATCATGCCCGCGACCACATCGAGAAAACCTATAAGCGCCCGCTCGCCGACCGGGCCATGCGCGCATTGCTCGCGCGCGTGCTGCCCGATCCGGCTTTGTTCCGTCTGGCGGTCGTTGCGGGACTGATCGGCAAGCCGTTCGCGGGCGTGTTGCAAGCCCTCGGATTGAAACGAATGGCGGCCATGCTGCGGCTCACGCCGCGCCACAAACTCGCCCCGCCGGGAGAGCGCACCGGTAAGGTCCATGCGGCGCAGGGTGAACGCCGTGGCCGGGTAGCGCTGTTGTCCGGCTGCATCGGCCCGGTGCTGGCGCCGGCGACCAATGAGGCCGCCATCCGGCTGCTCAACCGCAACGGCATCGAGGTGGTGGTCGCGGCCGGCGAGGCTTGCTGCGGCTCGCTCACCCACCACATGGGCCGCGAGCAGGAGGCGTTGGCGCAGGCGCGCAATAATATCGACGCCTGGACGCGCGAAATCGATGGGGCCGGGCTCGATGCCATCCTGATCACGGTGTCCGGGTGTGGAACCACAGTGAAGGATTACGGCTACATGCTGCGCACCGATGCGGCCTACGCGGAGAAGGCCGCGCGCGTTGCCGCGCTCGCCAAGGACGTGACCGAATACCTCGCAGCGCTCGATTTGCCGGCCGGCAATGCGGCACGGCCGCTTACCGTCGCCTATCATGCGGCATGCTCGCTGCAGCACGGTCAAAAGGTGACCCAGGTGCCGAAAGAATTGCTTTGCAAGTCCGGCTTCGTGGTCAAAGATGTGCCGGAAGGGCATTTGTGCTGCGGCTCGGCCGGGACCTACAACCTTCTCCAGCCGGCGCTGGCGGAGCGGTTGCGCGAACGCAAGGTTAGCAATATCGAACAGCTAAAGCCGGATGTGATTGCGGCCGGCAATATCGGCTGCATCACGCAGATCGCCGCCGGTACCGCCATTCCGGTCGTGCACACGGTCGAACTGCTCGACTGGGCGGCCGGCGGTCCGGTGCCAAAAGGTTTAGAGGAAATCGGAGCGCAGGCTCCGGAGCTTATCGCTGAAGCGGCCGAGTGAACCGGGAGAAATTGTCATGGCTAGGAAAGCTAAGAAGCGGAAATCCAAATCCAAAGTGAAAAAAGCGAAACGCGCCGCAACGCGCAGGCCGGAAGCCGGCAAGGCGAAGCGCCCAGCCAAGAAGACGGTACGCAAGACCAAGGCCGTCAAATCCAAGGCGAAGAAACCCGCTGCCAAGAAATCGGCGCCGACGAAGCCGAAGACTTATAAAATTTTGATGATGGGCGCGGCCTACGGTTCACTGCTGGCCGCCAAAATGCTTTTCGGCGGGCATAGGATTCATCACGTGTGTCTGCCTGCCGAAGCCGATCTGATCAACGCCGAAGGCTTCCGCGTCCGCTTGCCGGTGCGCGGCCGTCAGGACCCAGTCGTGCTCGACTCGCAAAAGCTCCCTGGCAAGGTGACCGCCGGCGGCGCGGCCGGCGTCAACCCGAAGGACTTCGACCTGATCGGCCTTGCGATGCAGGAGCCGCAGTACCGCTCGCCCGGCGTGCGCGAGTTGCTCGACGCGGTGGCAAAATCGCGCGTGCCCTGCATGTCGATCATGAACATGCCGCCGCTGCCCTACGTGAAGCGCATCCCCGGTCTCGATTACGATGCGCTGAAACCCGCCTATACCGATCCGACCGTGTGGGACAACTTCGATCCCGCCTGCCTGACGTTGTGCAGCCCCGACCCACAGGCGATCCGCCCGCCGGACGAGAAGGTCAACGTGCTGATGGTCACGCTGCCGACCAACTTCAAGGTGGCGAAGTTCGACAACGAGAAGGGCAACGTCATCCTGCGTCAGCTTGAAAAGGAGATCGACGCGATACGCTTCGATCCGGGCGACGGCACAAAAATCGAACTCCCTGTGAAGTTGCGCGTGCATGACTCGATCTTCGTGCCGCTCGCCAAGTGGTCGATGCTGCTCGCCGGCAACTACCGCTGCGTCACCACGGATGGCATGAGGACCGCGCAGGAGGCGGTGTACTCCGACATCGAGACGTCGCGCTCGGTCTATAATTTCGTGTTCGCCCTGTGCGTTAAACTCGGCGCCAACCCAAACGATCTTGTGCCGTTCGAAAAATACGCCGCGGCCGCGCAGAGTCTCACACGTCCCGCCTCGGCCGCGCGCGCACTGCAAAACGGCGCGCAATACATCGAACGCGCCGACAAGTTGGTGCAGCTGATCGCACGGCAAAAAGGGCTGAGCCATCCGGCGATCGACGCCCAGGTGGCGCTGGTCGATGCGCGACTTGATGCCAACCGCAAGAAGGCGGCGGCCTGATTGATCGGCGCCTTTTGTCGGCTTAGGCGCCTGCCGGATAACCGGCGGGCGCCAAATTCTTATTGTTTTATAGACGCTTGACGGAGTGGTACGGAATTATTCACAGGGGAACCGGCAGGACTGCGCCATGGCGCCCTATCTAGGCCCGAAAAATGTGACTTTG
>DAIMKK010000428.1:0-3045 GCA_036721745.1 Pseudolabrys sp.
CATCGGCATCGGCGCCGGCTTCGCCATCGGCCAGCGCGCGCTTTTGTTGCGCACTTCAGGCGGCAACGTGCTGTGGGATTGCGTCGCCACGCTCGATGCCGCGACGGTGACGGCGATCAAGGGGCTCGGCGGCATTCAGGCGATCGCCATCTCTCATCCGCATTTCTACACCACGATGGTGGAGTGGGCGCACGCCTTCGGCGCGCACATTCATCTCAGCGCCGCCGACCGGCAGTGGATCATGCGGCCGGATCCCGCGATTTACTTGTGGGAAGGCGACAGCTTCAAACTGTGGGACGGCGTCACGCTGATCCGCTGCGGCGGTCACTTCGAAGGCGGCAGCGTGCTGCATTGGCAAGAAAAAAAGCAAGGGGGTGCGAATGGGCGCGGCCAAGAAAGAGGAATTGTCTGTGCGGGCGACATTCTCACGGTGGCCACCGACCGCAAGTGGCTCTCCTTCATGCGCAGCTATCCGAATTTCATTCCGCTGTCGGCGCGCGACGTCGAGCGCATCGACGCTGCGATGGCGCCGTTTTCGTTCGACGTGCTCTACGGCCATTATTTCGACCGCGTCATCGCCAAGGATGCCAAGTCGGTGCTGGAAAAATCGATCGCGCGCTATCTCGCCGCGATCAACGGGACCCGAGGATATTGATCATGAGCGCCAAAAAAGCCGGCCGCGCGCTGCCCAGAGGGGGTGGCAGCTATCGCGGCCGGATGACGTTGCGCCACGTGTGACGCACCACAACGCGTCATAGAGCGCCATCATGCTCGCCGGACGTGAATAACGCGTTGACGCTAATAACGACGCGGCTCCGCAAGACTACTTAAGGAAAAGCCCGTAGGACGCTTACTCGTCGCCGTCCTTCTCGGTCTTGCCGCCGAGTTGCTTGAGCTTGGCGAACCCGGCGCTGACGTTGAGATCGCTGCCGCCCGGCTTGTTCTCGGCTTCCGCGGCGGCGGCGGCGACTTCCGCCTCCTTGCGCGCGGTGGTTTCCGCGGCGGGCAGCAAAGTCGCGCCGGTGTCGGCCGGCGCCGGCTTTTCCTTGTTGGCGCGGTTGACCTCGAAATCGAGATCGGTCTGCGTGGCGAGGCCGAGCGTCACCGGGTCCATAGGCGCGAGCGCGGCGGCGTTCCAATGGGTGCGGTCGCGGATCGCCGAAATCGTCGACTTGGTGGTACCGACCAACCGCATGATGGCTGAGTCCTTGAGCTCGGGATGATTGCGCACCAGCCACAGGATGGCGTTCGGCCGGTCCTGCCGGCGCGATACCGGCGTATAGCGCGGGCCCTTTTTTGCCCCGCGCTCGGTCGAGGGAACCGAGACTTTCTGGTCGGCCAGTGTAAGGTGAAGATCGTAATTGGCTTCAGCCGCAGTGATCTGCTCGCGCGTGAGTTGGCCGGTCTGGATCGGGTCGAGGCCCTTGATGCCCTGCGCGGAGTCGCCGTCGGCGATCGCTTTGATCTCCAGCGGGTGCAACTTGCAGAATTCGGCGATTTGGTCGAACGATAAAGCGGTGTTGTCCAACAGCCAGACGGCGGTCGCCTTCGGCATCAACGGTGCTGCTGTGGCCATGGCAAATCTCCTCTACGCTCCGCCCGCCCGCCGGGCGAAGCACCAGATCATCGATGATGATCGGAAAGTGGCCGGAATATAAGGTCTGAGTCGGGGCCATGCAACCTTCCCGGCTTGACAGAGCGGGGCGGCGCACCCCATGTCGGGTCTTGAAATTCGCGAAAAATCGGCGCGATTTCGAGGACAATATGGCCAACGCCCCCGAAAAGCCCGCACTCAAGGTGCTGCTCTGCTCGCCACGCGGATTCTGCGCCGGGGTGGTGCGCGCCATCGAATCAGTGGAGCGGGCGCTCGCGATCTATGGGCCGCCGGTCTACGTCCGTCACGAAATCGTGCATAACCGTTACGTGGTCGAGAGCCTGCGCGCCAAGGGCGCGATTTTCGTCGAGGAACTCGACGAAGTTCCTGACACCGATGCCCCGGTCATTTTCTCGGCCCATGGCGTGGCGCGCAGCGTCCCCGAGGAGGCGGCGAGCCGCCATCTGTTCGTGCTCGACGCCACCTGTCCGCTGGTGACCAAAGTGCATCGCGAGGCGGCGATCCATTACCGCCGCGGCCGCGAAATCGTGCTGATCGGGCATTGCGGTCATCCCGAAGTAATCGGCACCCTGGGCCAGTTGCCGCCGGACGCGGTGACGTTGATCGAAAGCGTGTCCGAGGCCGCGAAATTTATGCCGCGCGACGCCAGCAATCTCGCTTACGTGACGCAGACCACTTTGTCGGTGCAGGACACAGCGGAGATTGTCGAGGTGCTGAAGGCGCGCTTTCCCGCCATCGCCGGGCCGCACAGAGACGACATCTGCTACGCCACCACCAACCGGCAGGAAGCGGTCAAGTGCGTGGCGCCCTTGGTCGATGCCATGATCGTGGTCGGCTCGCCCAATTCGTCCAATTCGCAACGGCTCAAAGAAGTGGCCGAGCGCGCCGGCTGCCCGCACGCCGTTTTGGTGCATCGCGCCGCCGATATCGAGTGGGGTGCATTCGGTGCCGTCGGTACGCTCGGTATCACCGCCGGCGCCTCCGCCCCGGAAGTGCTGGTCGAAGAGATCATCGGCGCTTTTGCGCAGCGCTATGCGCTGAGCATCGAAACCGTTTCCGCCGCCGAGGAGGATATGTTCTTTCCGCTGCCCCGCCTGCTGCGGGAGAGCCAGGCGGCGGAGTGACGCTTTCATGGCCGTCTATACCGACGTCACCGCCGACGATCTCACCGAATTTCTCAGCCGTTACGAGATTGGCACGCTGCTCGCCTACAAGGGCATCGCCGAAGGCGTGGAGAATTCCAATTTCCTGGTGCACACCAGCGCCGGCAATTTCATTCTCACGCTGTACGAGAAGCGCGTCGCCGAGAAAGACCTGCCGTTCTTCCTCGCGCTGATGGAGCATCTGGCGGCGCGCGGCATCACCTGTCCGCAGCCGGTGAAGAACAAGCAGGGTGGCATGCTGGGCAAACTCGCCGGCCGGCCGGCGGC
>DAIMKK010000429.1:0-3042 GCA_036721745.1 Pseudolabrys sp.
GCGTCGTACTCGGCGAGTGCCGCGCGCGGTTCCATCGCATTTGGCACCAGACGGTTGTTGATGATGTCGAGCTTGGTGACGTGCGAGGCTGCGGCAAAGGCCGCTTCCGTCGCCTTGGCGTCGCCGAGATGCCATTGGTAGATCGTGTTGTTGGCGATGTCGGCGTGGATTTGCGGCGCGCCTTTCGCCTGCGCCTTGGCCGGATCGACGACCGCCGGCAGCACCTCGTAGTCGACCTTGACCTTCTCGGCGGCGTCGCGCGCTTGCGCCAAAGTTTCGCCGATCACCACCGCCACCGCGTCGCCGACGCAGTTCACGGTGCCGGAGGCGAGCGCCGGATGCGGCGCCATTTTCATCGGCGAGCCGTCCTTGGAATGGATCATCCAGCCGCAGATCAGATTGCCGATCTTGTCGTTGGCGAGGTCGACGCCGGTGAGCACCGCGACCACGCCCGGCATTTTTTTCGCCGCGCTGGCATCGAGGCTCTTGATTTTGGCGCGGGCGTGCTGCGAGCGCACGAACACGGCCCGGGTCTCGCCCGGCCGCACCACGTCGTCGGTATATTGTCCCTGGCCGGTAATAAAGCGGAAGTCTTCCTTGCGGCGCACCGCCGCGCCGATCCCGGTCGCGCTCATGGCGGTCTCCTCCCGTTGAATTTTTTTAAGCTACGCGGCGGCAATTTTACTCGGCAGCTTGCCGCGCCCCTCCTTTGGTCATCGCTTTTGCTCCCGCGGCAATCGATTTGACGATGTTGTGATAGCCCGTGCAGCGGCAGATATTGCCGTCGAGCTGTTCGCGAATGGTGTGCTCGTCGAGGTCGTTGCCCTTGCGGCGCACGATATCGAGCGCCGCCATGATCATGCCCGGTGTACAGTAGCCGCATTGCAGGCCATGGTTCTCGCGGAACGCCTCCTGCATGGGGTGTAAGGGCCCGCCCGCCTCGGCCAGACCCTCGATGGTGGTGATCTTGGCGCCCTCGCACTGCAAAGCGAGCAGCGTGCAGGACTTGGCCGCGATGCCGTCGACATGGACGACACAGGCGCCGCACTGTGAGGTATCGCAGCCCACATGCGTGCCAGTAAGCCGGAGATTTTCGCGCAGGAATTGCACCAGCAAAGTGCGCGCTTCGACGTCGCCGGTGACGGCTTTGCCGTTCACCGTCATGGACACCGCAGGCATGAGTATCCTCCCAAATTCGGGGCCAAAAGCCCTCTTTTCGCTTCGTCCACGGCGGGCGCTAGCGATCAGGGTTCGGATTCGAGCCGATTTGGGCCCGAATACGCCTTGGACGAGAATAAGTCTGAACCCCCACCGCATACCGGGTCAAGGGATTCTAGAGCCGGGAACCGCTCAAACCGGGGTGATCGGCGCGCTGCCGGCCGCGACATTGGCGGCAAAATTCTTGAAAAAATCGTCGGCGATTTTCTTGGCCGCGCCATTGACCAGGCGCTGGCCGAGCTGGGCGAGCTTGCCGCCGATCTGCGCCTCGACGTTGTAGCTGAGCAGGGTGCCGCCATCCTTTTCGGTCAGCGCGACCGTGGCGCCGCCCTTGGCAAAGCCGGCGACCCCGCCGTCGCCCTCGCCCGAAATCTTGTAACCGTTGGGCGGGTTGAGATCGGTCAGGTGTACCTTGCCTTTGAAGCGCGCCTTTACCGGGCCTATCTTGGTGACGGCGACCGCCTGCAATTCGGTTTCGGAGATCTTGTTAAGCTCCTCGCAGCCGGGAATGCAGGCTTTCAGCACCTCGGCATCGTTGAGCTTTGCATAGACAACCTCGCGGCTGGCTGGGAGTTGAACCTCCCCGGTCATAACCATCGCCATTGCCGTCTCCTCCTCACGCGGACCCAAGCCTTGGGCTACGGCTTAAGCCCTCGGAAGGCCGCTGAAAAGAGCTTTGCAGCGGGCGCGGACCGCTTTAAGGGTGTCGCTTAACGTCACACCGAAACGACCAAAATCCAAGGTTAGGGAGGAATTTCATGCCGATGATCGATGCCGACGGCTGCCCGATCTATGTCGAAGTCGAGGGCCGCGAGGGCGCGCCCGTGCTGATGCTGTCGAACTCGCTCGGTACCAACTTGCATATGTGGGACGACCAGACGCCGGAATGGTCGAGGCATTTCCGGGTGGTGCGCTACGACCGCCGCGGCCATGGCAAATCGGGCGTGCCCAAGGGCCCCTATTCTATGGAAAGGTTCGGGCGCGACGTCCTGGCGGTGGCCGATGCCCTCAAGGTCAAAAAATTCAATTGGTGCGGCTTGTCGATGGGCGGTATGGTTGGGCAATGGCTCGGCGCCAATGCCCCCGACCGCGTCGAGAAGCTGATCCTCTCCAACACCAACTTCAATTACGCCGATAAAGGCCCGTGGAACGACCGCATCAAATTCGTGCAGGACAAAGGTCTTGCCGAACTGGTCGATCCCAACATGGAGCGCTGGTTCACCAAGGAATTCCGCGCCCGTGCGCCGCAATCAATCGCCCATATGAAGGAAATGTTCCTCGCCACCACTCCGGTGGGCTACATCGCCTGTTGCGAAGCGATCCGCGACATGAATTTTACCGAATCCAACCCGCGCATCACCGCGCCGACCCTAGTCATCGTCGGCAAGCAAGACCCAGCCACGCCGCCGTCGGCCGGGGAAGCGATCGCCAAGCAGATCAAGGGTGCCAAGGTCGCCGCACTCGATGCCGCGCATATCTCCAACATGGAGCAGCCGAAGCTCTACACCGAAACCGTGCTCAACTTCCTGCAATAAAGGGCGGCCCTATGGACGAGACGGAACGCCACGAGCGCGGCATGGCCAAGCGCCGCAAGGTGCTCGGCAACGAATGGGTCGATCGCGCCAATGCGAAAAGGACGCCATTCAACGAAGAATTCCAGAACCTCATCACCCGCTACGCCTGGGGCGAGGTCTGGACGCGGCCACATTACGACGAGCGCACCCGCCGCGTGTTGGTGATCGGCACCATGATCGCGCTCGCGCAATGGGACGAATTCCGCCTGCACGTGCGGGCGGCGCTCGTTGAGGGCGGCTTCACCGAGGC
>DAIMKK010000430.1:0-3037 GCA_036721745.1 Pseudolabrys sp.
CTAGGTAAGGCAAAGAAGACATGACTAGCGGCACCGACATTTCGGCACTTTATCACGAGTTCACGGATGCGCTGACCGAGGTCCTTGCGGAGAATTCCGTTGGCCCGGCATGCCGTGGACGGCTTGCTAGGGCTCGCGCCGCCGTCAAGAAGCATCCCAACTATAGCGAACATGAATATTTTCTGGCGGTCGAAACCGCCTTCAAACAATGGGAAGCCATTCAAAACGCCGGTCGATAGGGCCGACGCCACGCTCGCGATGGCAAAGATGCGAGCCTAAAAATCTGAAGTCTGAGACAATTGTTTCGCTGCGCCCGAAGGGCCCGTGCGGCCCAGCGCGTCATCGGTAAAAAGGTGCAACGGTATGGCGCACGGCAAATGAAGTGCTGTCACCTTGCCAATATCTGCTTTACCCCAATAGCGACCGATTTTTGCGGCGCAGCGAAACGACGCTATGTGCCAATAGGCGACATTGTACCGCTATTCTCTACCCATTTCGGGCTTCCGCGATCCGCTTTTGCTTGGAGGTCTTGCCGATCCCCGGATTGAAGGAATTGGTCGGGTCGAGCGACTCGTAAAACGCCCGAAGTGCGGGCTTCGCCTCATAGAGATGGCCGACATTGTGCTCGGCCGGATATTCGGCGCCGCGCTTATCGAGCAATCGCAGAAGATCCTGTTTCAGCAGCTTGGCATCTGCTCCCTTGCGAACGATGTAATCCTGATGGAAGACGTGGCAGAAAAAGTGCCCATAGTAGAGCTTGGCCACGATATCCTTTTCCAGTTCGGGTGGTAGTTTTTCCAACCACTCATCGTCATTGCGCCGCAGCGCGATATCTAGCGCGATGATGTCTTCCACCTCATGCTCATGCACCGCGTGATAGCGCACCGCCGCGCCGGCGGCGACGAACCGGTGCAGCATCGCCTTCTTCGCCTCCGCGGCATCGCATAGGAACCAGCTGTCGCGGCCGAACAGCTCATCCAGCAGCGCCTCGGTCTCGCCGGCGCTCTTTTCCTCGACCCTTAGAATGAGGTGATGCTCGAACTGTTTGCTGAAGACGAGCATCCGCGCCGACAGCGCTTCCGGCAGCATGCGGCCAAGAAGCTGCATCGTGCGGTCCACCAGATTGCGGGGCATGAAACGTATTTTGTTAAGCCGGGCATCCAGCAGGCCTTTGAGCGAGAAGAACTTGGGCAGATAGTCCGTCCCAAGCCAATGGATCATCAGCAGCGTGTCTTTGCCGTACACGTGGGCGACGTCGAACATGTCGCGGTGCAAATATTCGCCACTGATGGGAAGTGCGGAAAACTCCGTCAGGACTCGGCGCCGCAGCACGGTCAGGTCGGCGGGATCATTGGTGCCGATGTAATAGACCTTCTCATCCTTCTCCTTCGGAAAGGTGTCGAGGCGCACCGCGAATACCGCCAGCTTGCCCGCGCAGCCCGAGGCCTCGTAGAGCCGCCCGGGATCGGCGTTGAAGCGCGCCGGCGTCGCCGCAGCGATGTCGCGCACACGTCCTTCGTAGCTATTGTCGGACGCCCTGCCGGCGCCGTAGTCGATATCATCTTCCGAGAAATCGCCACGCTCCAGTCGCGCAAGGATCTCCTCCGGCGTCTTACCAAGATCGATACCGAGATGATTGGCCAGTTCGAGCGACCCGTCGGCGCGCAATTGCGCATGCAGCGACAATTCGGTGAAGCAGGGTCCGCGCCGAAGTAGCATGCCGCCCGAATTGTTGCACACGCCCCCGACGACCGATGCACCGATGCAGGACGAGCCGATGACGGAATGAGGCTGCCGGCCCAGCGGCTCCAGCAGCTTTTCCAGCTTGTAAAGCGTGCCGCCGGCATGGCTGACGATCTGGCGTCCGCCGCCAAGGACATGAATTTTGTCGAGGCGCAGCGTGTTGATGATAACGACGTCGCGGTCGTAGCTGCCGCTCGGCGTAGAGCCCTCGGTCAGTCCCGTATTGGCGGCCTGCATGATGATGATCTTGCCGGCGGTCACGCAGGCTTGCAGGACCTTCCAGAGTTCGAGCAGCGTGCCCGGCAGGACAACGGCCTCGGCCTCGCCCTCTCCGGAGCGAAAACCGGTCCGATACCATTCCGACCGCCGCGGATCGGTATAGACATGGCCGCGCCCGACGATTTCGACAAGCGCGGCAACGAGGTCCTTCCCGGCCATGAGTGAAATTCCGATCCCTAATACGACCTCTTAATTTCCGATCATAGGTAGATTGCGGGCAGTGAGTATATAACTGGGAGCGTCCGAATTGGCTCATTCGCTGGGTATCTAATCAGCGCCCGGGCTGTGCGCACGTTGCGGCCCTCGGTCCAACCCAATTGCCGCAGCCGCTGCAGGAATGCCGCGTGGCGCGCTTGAGTGTCCGGCTCGTCCGCGACGCCCGTAAGCACGCCGATGCGCCGCATTCGCTCGCCTTGCTGCGCGCGCGTTGCGAGCGGCCAGTTGGCAGCTGCACCGCCGAGAAGCGTGATGAACTCGCGCCGCTTCATTCAATCACCTTGTCAGCGCGGGCAAGCAGCGTCGGCGGCATATCGCGCCGCTTTCTTTCCGCTTCATCCCAGGCGGTCAACGCCTGGAAGTCGGGAACAAAGCCGAGCCCCTTCTGCGCGTCCGATGAAATTACTGATTGCGAGGTGACAACGTCGATCAGTGCCGGAGTGCTCTTCAGGGCCCTTTGCAACGCGCCCGGCAAGTCCGCCGGCTTTTCGACACGTTCCCCGTTTGCACCAAGTGCCCGTGCCAGCGCTGCATAGTCGGAGTGGCGAAGAGTGGTACCAACGACGCGGCCGCCATAGTTCATTTCTTGATCCAGGCGTTCGATATTCCAGGCGGCATTGTTAGACACAATGAATACAACCTTCGCCCCGTGCCTGACGGCGGTGTCAATTTCCATGGCATTGATCCCAAAGGCGCCGTCGCCGTTAACGGAAATCACTTGCCGGTTCGGCATCGCTAGCGCCGCCGCAATCGCGAATGGAACCCCGACGCCGAGACACCCAAAGGCACCTGCGTCCAT
>DAIMKK010000431.1:0-3031 GCA_036721745.1 Pseudolabrys sp.
GAGAAACCCGATCACCGGCATCGCCGGCTGCTGCGCGCGCGCCGCGAGCGGCCAAAGATTCGACGATGCCGCCGCCGCGCCGCCGAGCAACTTGATGAACTCGCGCCGTTTCATTCGATCACCTCGTCGGCGCGGCCGAGCAGCGGAAGCGGAATCGTGAGCCCGAGCGCCTTCGCGGTCTTGACGTTGATGACCAACTCGACCTTGGTGGACTGCTGGACCGGCAGGTCGGCCGGTTTGTCGCCCTTGAGAATCCGGCCGGTATAGACGCCGGCCAGGCGGTAGGCGTCCGTAAGTTCCGCTCCGTAGCTGAGCAGACCTCCGGCCACCGCGAACTCACGAAACTCGTAGATCGCGGGCACCGCGTGATCGACCGCCATCTTGGCAAGTCGTTCGATCCGGCTCGTGAAGAATGGATCGGCGCCGATCACGAGCCCGCCCGCTCGTAATTCGATCAGCTTTGCGAAGACCTCATCGAAGTCACGTTCGGTGCTGGCCTTCAGGACATGGAGCTCCAGCCCGAGGGTGCGTGCCGCCGATATTCCCTCTTTCGATTGGCTCTCGGCAAGCGAGGGATTGGCCGGGTTGACTAGCAGAGCCATGGCGCTCGCCGTGGGAACCAATTCGTGAAGAAATTGCAGCCGCTTCGGCGCTACTTCCGCATTCGTTAGGGTCACGCCCGTGAAGTTGCCGCCCGGCCGGTTAAGACTGGCCACTAAGCCCTGCTTGACCGGGTCACCGGCCGTCACGAAGACTGTCGGAATGGTGGTGGCCGTTGCTTTCGTCGCCAGCGCTGAGGGAGTTGTGAGCGCGGCAATCACGGTCGCTGGACGATGGATCAAATCGGCCGCCAGCGCCGGTAGCCGATCGTTATGATCGTCCGCCCAACGATACTCGATCGTCACATTCTGCCCATCGACAAAGCCGGCCTCTTTCAGACCTTGGAGATATGCAGCCACAAGATGTTTGGCAGACGCAGCCGTCGTGCTCCGGAGAAACCCGATCACCGGCATCGCCGGCTGCTGCGCGCGCGCCGCGAGAGGCCAGGCGACAACTGCGCCGCCGAAAAGAGTGATGAACTCGCGCCGCTTCATTCGATCACCTCGTCGGCACGCGCGAGCAGCGCCTGCGGCACGGTGAGGCCGAGCGCCTTGGCGGTCTTGAGGTTGACGACCGTCTCGTACTTGGTCGGCGCCTGCACCGGCAGGTCGGCCGGCTTCTCGCCCTTAAGGATGCGATCGATGTAGCCGGCTGCAAGCCGGTACTCTTCGATCAGGTCAGCCCCATAAGAGACGAGTCCGCCGGCAGCGACGAAGACACGATCGAAGTAGACCGCGGGCAGTTTGTGGCGGGTTGCCAGCGTGATGATCAAATTGCGATGACGAATCCCCGACCCGCTCGCCGTCACAATCAGACCGCCATTGGGAGCGCGCGCGAAGGCCGCGACGGCACGCTCGATCTCACCGGCGTCGCGCATATCGACGGGGTTGACTTCCACCCTGAGCGACGGCGCCACGGCTTGGATGGCGGCAAACTGGCTGGTTGCAAAGCCTTGTGTGGCATCCCGAAGGACCGCCGCGCGCCTCACGCCCGGCGCGATCTCTTTGAGCAGCTCCAGCCATTTGCCGCTCAGGCTGTATTCCATATTGCTAAAACCGGTGGCGTTGCCGCCCGGACGCGCCAGGCTATCGACGGTGCCGGTGCCGACCGGGTCGATGACGTGCACGAACACAATCGGCACGGTACGGGTCGCCTGCAGCAATGGCCCGACGGGCGAAGTGCCAGCGGACAGGATGACATCAGGCGCGAGCATAACCAATTCCGCTGCTTGCCTGCGAAGCTCGGTCGCATTGGTCGTGGCCCAGGGCCCTGCTGCGCGCGAACGGCCATCGGCCAAGCGACCGCGCCGCCTAAAAGCCCGATGAACTCACGCCGCTGCATGTTTCCCCCCAGAGAACACGCCTTGTGTAAGGTTTAGAACCTAGCATATTCCGAATTTGACCGCCTACTTACGAGTGCGCACCCTAATTATCGCGCGCCGTGCCTTGGTCGCGGTAGGCCCACAACGCGTCGCGCGGCAGCGTGACCGGCGCGTCCGTCCCGACATCGTGGCGCGCCGCGGTGCCGAGTTCGAGCGCCTCCAGGTGATGACCGGCGAGATCGATGTCGTAGACGGTCTGCGTGCCTTGATAACGGCGGTCGAGCACGCGTGCGCGAAATGCGTTGCTGCCGTTCGCCGCGCCGAGCGCGATGTTTTCCGGCCGCAACGCGATGCGCACCTTCTCGCCGGCCCCGATGCCGTGCAGAATCATGGCGTCGACGCGATTGCCGCCGCCGATATCGACCACGCCGAATGCGCCGTTGCGCTCGAGAAGTGTGCCGGTGATCTCGTTGGTGGCGCCGGTGAAGTTGGCGACGAACAAATCGGCCGGCCGGTTGTAGATTTCGTCCGGCGTGCCCATTTGCAGCAGCTTGCCGTCGCGCATGACGCCGATGCGGTCTCCGAGCACGACCGCCTCGGCCTGGTCGTGCGTGACGTAGAGCGCGGTCATACCGGTGGTTTTCAGAATGCGCCGCAGATCGTCGCGCAGCCGCAGGCGCAGCTTGGCGTCGAGATTGGACAACGGCTCATCGAGCAGCAGCACATCGGGCCGGAAAACCAGCGCACGGGCCAGCGCCACCCGCTGCTGCTGGCCGCCGGACAATTGTCGCGGCAGCCGGTCGCTGAGATGATCGAGCCGCACCAGGCGCAAGGCCTCGGTGATCTTCGGCGCTATCTCCGCCTTCGGCATCTTGCGCATCTCGAGGCCGAACGCGATGTTCTCGGCCACCGTCATATGCGGAAACAGCGCGTAGCTCTGGAACACGAGGCCGGCGTTGCGCTTCCATGGCGGCAGTGCGGTAATGTCGCGTTCGCCGAGGCGCACGCTGCCGGACGTAGGCTCAATGAAGCCGGCAACGATGCGCAAGGTCGTCGTCTTGCCGCAGCCGGAGGGGCCGAGCAGGACCAGGAACTCGCCATCGGCAATGT
>DAIMKK010000432.1:0-3029 GCA_036721745.1 Pseudolabrys sp.
AATTCCGCTACCGCGAGGCGCCGCTCGAAAAAGGCGATCTCGCCATCTTCATTTCGCAATCGGGCGAAACCGCCGACACGCTGGCGACGCTGCGCTACGCTAAGCAACACCAGCAGCACGTTTTGTCAGTGGTGAACGTGCCGACCTCGAGTATTGCGCGCGAAAGCGACGTGGTGATGCCGACTCTGGCCGGGCCTGAGATCGGCGTGGCCTCCACCAAGGCCTTCACGTGTCAGCTCGCAGTGCTGGCTTGCCTCGCGATCGCGGCCGGGCGCGCGCGCGGAGAATTGTCGGCGACCGACGAGCAAAATTTGGTGCGCGCGCTGATCGAAGTTCCGCGCCACATGGCGGCGGCGCTGGCGCTTGAGCCGCAGATTGAAAAACTGGCGCAAGACCTCGCGAAAGTGCGCGACGTACTTTACCTCGGCCGCGGCACCAGCTTCCCGATTGCGCTGGAAGGCGCGCTCAAGCTCAAGGAAATCTCTTATATCCACGCCGAAGGTTATGCCGCCGGCGAGCTCAAGCATGGGCCGATCGCGCTGATCGATGAGACCATGCCAGTGATCGTGATCGCGCCATTCGACCGCGTGTTCGAGAAGACCGTTTCGAATATGCAGGAAGTGGCCGCGCGCGGCGGCAAGATCATTTTGGTGACCGACCCGAAGGGCGCCAAGGAAGCGCCCGTCGATTCAACGGAAATCATTGTATTGCCGGACATGGCCTCGACGGTGACGCCGCTGGTCTATGCCATTCCAGTGCAATTGATCGCCTACCACACCGCGGCCGCGATCGGCACCGACGTGGATCAGCCGCGCAATCTCGCGAAATCGGTCACGGTGGAATAGACTAACAATATGTCTGAGATCGACCAGCCACCGGGCGACACGCCAAGCGTTACCGTAGCGGCGCCGCCGCACAGCGGAGTCGCGGCCCGCTTGCGCACCTATTTCCTCACCGGCTTGGTGGTGGCCGGTCCGCTGGCGGTCACCGTTTGGCTGATCTGGTCGATCGTCACCTGGGTCGATGGGATCATGCGTCCACTGATACCGGAAGCATACCGGCCGGAAACCTATCTGCCGTGGCCGATCCCGGGCACCGGCCTGATCATCGCCATAGCCGCTCTCATGCTGCTGGGTTTCCTTACCGCCAATTTCGTCGGGCGCACGTTGGTCAGATGGGGCGAGGGCTTGCTCAACCGCATGCCGATCGTGCGGCCGATCTACAAGACCATGAAGCAGGTTTTCGAGGCGCTGTTCTCGAAATCGGGCTCGAGCTTCCGGCAAGTGGGGCTGGTGGAGTTTCCGGCGCCCGGCATGTGGTCGCTGGTATTCCTGTCGCAGCCGCCAAGCGGCGATCTCTTGGAAAAACTGCCGCAAGGCGAGCATGTGTCTGCGTTCATGCCCTGCACGCCCAACCCGACCACCGGGTTCTTCTTCTACGTGCTTCGCAAGGATCTCATTGTGCTCGACATCTCGGTAGAGAACGCCATGTCGCTGCTGATCTCGGCCGGCATGGTGCAGCCGGACGCCGACGCACAAAAAAAGCTCGCCGCGCTCGCCGCCACTGCGCGGGCCGCGCAGACGGCGCGGAACAAGGAAACAGTGGAGTAGGGCGCTAGCCAGCGCGGATCAGCTTGATCGCCTCGTCCTTGCCGAACAGATAGAGCAGGTGGCGCAGCGCCTGGCCGCGTTCGCTTGCCAGCGTGGCGTCGCGCGATAGCACCAGCGCGGCGTCGTCGCGCGCGGCGCCGAGATATTTGCCGTGCGTCTCGATGCGGGCAATACGGAAGCCGGGCAAGCCACTCTGCCGCGTGCCAAGCAGGTCGCCTTCGCCGCGCAGCTTCAAGTCCTCCTCGGCGATGCGGAAGCCGTCTTCGGTTTCGCGCAAGATGGCGAGCCGCGCCTTGGCGCTCTCGCCGAGCGGCGATTTGTAGAGCAGCAGACAGGTCGAGTGACCGCTGCCGCGCCCGATGCGGCCGCGCAATTGATGCAATTGGGCTAAGCCGAAGCGCTCGGCGTGCTCGATCACCATGATGGTGGCCTCCGGCACATCGACGCCGACCTCGATTACCGTGGTGGCGACCAGCAGCTGCGTCTCGCCGGCCGCGAAACGCGCCATGGCGGCATCCTTCTCGGCGCCTTTCATGCGGCCATGTAGCAGATCGATCTTCTGGCCGAACCGCTGACGCAATTCCTCGAAGCGCTCCTGCGCGGCGGCGAGATCGATTTTTTCGGATTCCTCCACCAGCGGGCAAACCCAAAAAGCGCGTTGCCCTGAGCCGATCGCACGACCGACCGCGTCCTCGACTTCCTCGATGCGCGTGAGTGGAATGGCACGGGTGTCGATCGGCTGGCGGCCGGGCGGCTTCTCGCGCAATTCCGATACATCCATGTCGCCGAAATAAGTCAGCACCAGCGTGCGCGGGATCGGCGTGGCGGTCAGCACCAGCACGTCCACGGCTTCGCCTTTCTGCGCCAGGGCCAGCCGCTGATGCACACCGAAGCGATGCTGCTCGTCGACGATGGCAAGCGCGAGATCGTGGAACGCGACTTCCTCCTGGAACAGAGCATGGGTGCCGAGCAACAGATCGATATCGCCGAGCGCGAGGCGATCGAGAATGGTTTCTCGTTCGCCGCCGCGCTCCCGCCCGGTAAGAATCTCGATGCGAATGCCGGCGGCTTCCGCCAGCGGCGCGATGGTCTTGAGATGCTGGCGGGCGAGGATTTCGGTCGGCGCCATGAAGGCGGCCTGCCGCCCGGCTTCGATCACCGCCGCCGCCGCGATCAGCGCCACCACGGTTTTGCCGGAACCGACATCGCCTTGCAGCAGCCGCAACATCCGCTGCGGGCGGGCGAGGTCGGCGACGATGTCATCGACCGCCTTTTGCTGCCAATGGGTGAGCGCATAGGGCAGCGCCTTCAAGACGCGCGCGCGCAGCCGTCCTTCGCTGGCCGAGCCGCGGCCGGCTTGTTTACGCATATGCGCGCGCACCAGTGCCAGCGCGAGCTGGCCGGCGAGCAATTCGTCAT
>DAIMKK010000433.1:0-3022 GCA_036721745.1 Pseudolabrys sp.
CTAGCGACCCGGCTGTGCTGCTGGCAGCACTCGGGCGGCAGGTCTCGGCCGATGAAATCGAGTCGATCGCGCCTTGGCGCTTCCGCGCGCCGCTGTCCCCCGATCTCGCTGCCGCGCGCGAGGGCCGCAGCATCGATTTCACGCAATTGATCGCGTTCAGCCGCAAGGCGATCGACGCCGAAACCGGCATATTGTTCATCGAGGGCGTCGGAGGCATCATGGTGCCGATTGACGCCGAACGCACGGTGCTCGACTGGATGGCGGCGCTGCAAATCCCGCTGCTGCTGGTGGTCGGCGGCTATCTCGGCACCATCAGCCACACCCTCACCGCGCTCGACGTGCTGGCGCAGCGCCACCTGAAGATTGCCGCCATCGTGGTGAGTGAGAGCGAGCGCAATCCGGTCGAACTCGACGACACCGTCGCCAGCATCGCCCGCTTCGCGCACGGCGTGGGCGTGGTCGGAATGCCGCGGCTGCCCGGCGGCATCAATCAGCACCCGGCCTTCGCGAGAATCGCCACGTTACTGTGATTTCGCAAAGCGCTCGATGAAGCGGATCAGCGCCGCGATCGCCAGTCCCATGTCGGCCGGCGCGCAGAATTCCGCAGGGTTGTGGCTGATGCCGCCGCGGCAGCGCACGAACATCATCGACGCCGGACAGAGTTTGGCCATCATCTGACCGTCGTGACCGGCGCCCGACGGCATGCGAATGGCACGGCCGCCGACATCGCCGATGGCGGCGGCGAGCGTATCCTGCATGCTGGCGTCGCAGGCCGTCGCCGAGACGTCGTGGAAATGCTCGAACGTCACAGCGAGCTTGCGCGTGGCCGCAATTTCGCGGGCCTCGTTCTCGAATTGCGCGACCGCGGCCTTGCGGGTCGCATCGTCCATGCAACGCAGATCGACGGTGAACATCACGCGGCCCGGGATGATGTTGCCGGCGCCCGGGGTCGCCTCGACGATACCGACGGTCGCCACCATGCCGTCATGCGCGCGGCTTATCCGTTCGGCGGCCAGCATCATTTCCGCGCCGCCGGCGAGCGCGTCGCGCCGCATATTCATTGGCACGGTGCCGGCGTGCCCCGCTTCGCCGATCACGATGACGCGCCAGCGGCTTTGCCCGACGATGCCAGCGACCACGCCGAGCGGCTGGTTTTCCGCTTCCAGCCGCGGGCCTTGCTCGATATGCAGTTCGACATAGCCGAGCGCATCGCCGCACTTGTAGGCGGCCTTCGGAATGTCGGCGGGGTTCTTGCCATAGGCCGTCAACGCGTCGGCGAAGGTGACGCCGTTGCGGTCGGCGAGCGCGAGCGTTTCCGGTTCAAAGGCCCCGGCGCAGGCCGCCGAGGACGACAGTGTCGAAGGAAAGCGCGAGCCTTCCTCGTCGCCGAAAGCTAGAACGTCGACCGGCAGCGGCGGCTTGCCGCCGAAATGCGCGACTGCGAGTATTCCTGCGATCACGCCGAGCGGTCCGTCGTAGTTGCCGCCGTCCACGACGCTATCGATCAGCGAGCCGATGAGCAGCCGCGGGCCCTCGCCCGTCCGCCCGCGCAAAGTGCCGAGCGCGTCTTCCGTCACGCTCAAACCCGCCTCGCGCATCCACTGCGCCGTCATGTCGGTGGCGCGGCGATGTTCGCCCGATAGAAATAGCCGCACCAGCCGGTTCGGCTCGGCCGAAATCGGCGCCAACGCCTTGATCATCGCCTCGGCGCGCGCGCCGAGCGCCGCAAGATTCACATCAGCCATTTCAGGTCCACGAAGGTTTCGATCATGCCTTCGGTATTGATCAGTGCGTGCAGCAAAATAGTCAGGATCGTCGAGCCGGTGGCCCAGCGCATCCAACCGAGCAGCAGGCCGAAAATAAAAATCTGACCGATCACGTACCAATCGTATTGCACATGGATGAGCGCCCACAGCAGCGATGTGACGACGATGACGGGCCAGACGTCGCGTGGCGATTGCAGCCAGCCGCGAAATAGAAATCCACGGAACAGAATTTCTTCGCCGAGTGGCGTCAACACCACGATAGCGAACCACAGCCAGAGCAGCCAGCCGCCCGCGCTTGCCGTCTTGTAAATTTCGAGCTGAAACGGTGTGACCAGATTGCGCCCGAGCAGCCAGCTTAACACGTTGCCGGCAACGATCATGGCCACTATCGCGGCGACGCCGAACACCACTTCGCCCCGCCGCGGCCAGATCAGTCCGAGATAATCGGCGGCGCTCGCGCTGGCACGGCGGGCGAACAGCGCCAGCAGCAGCACCTCGACCGGAGTCGACACCGCGATGATCAACGTAATGGCAGCGCCGTCGCCGCTGAAGTCCGGCAAATGGCCAATACTGCGGTCGTACCACCAAGTCAACGCCAACAGCGCCGCCAATTGTCCGGCCAGCAAAGCGAACGCCGCGAGGCCGAGCGTGAATGCCCGGCCCCAAGGATTGATCGCGTCTGTCACCGGACCGCTCTGCCGAGGCGGTTTGCTACGGAATCAGGATCGACGATCCCGTGGTGCCGCGCGCTTCCAGATCCTTGTGCGACTTGGCGGCGTCCTTGAGCGGATATTTCTGGTTGATCGGAATCTTCACCGCGCCGGAGCCGACGACCTTGAACAGGTCGTTCGACATGGCAATCAGGTCGTCACGCTTGGCCGCGTAGTGGTTGAGCGTGGGTCGCGTGGCGAACAGCGAGCCTTTGCCTTGCAGTATGTTGATGTTGAATGCGTCGATCTGGCCCGACGCGCTGCCGAAGCTGACGAAATAGCCGAGCGGGCGCAGGCAATCGAGCGAAGCCGGGAAAGTGTCTTTGCCGATGCCGTCATAGACTACGTCGCAGAGTTTGCCGCTGGTGATCTCCTTCACCTTCGCCACAAAATCTTCGTCGCGATAGAGGATGGTGTGATGCGCGCCGTTCTTCTTGGCGATATCGGCCTTGTCCTTGGAACCGACGGTGCCGATCACGGTGGCGCCGAGATGGTTCGCCCACTGGCAGGCGATCAGGCCGACGCCACCGGCGGCGGCGTGGATCA
>DAIMKK010000434.1:0-3014 GCA_036721745.1 Pseudolabrys sp.
GGAAACGGTCGCCTACGGCCTGTTTTGCGAGGGTCATGGTCATGCAGGCTATCTATAGTGGGACCGCGCGCCTAGCCACCCGATTCCTGACTAACTAAACGTCGTCCGCGTCACCCCGCGTTTGGCTTCGCTCAGGGCTTCGCCAAGCGCCTGCGCGAAGCTCGCTTTCTCGTCGGGGCCGAGGAAATTCCCGATCGCCAGATGCTTGCCGCGCGACACCAGAAGCAGCCGTTCGACGCCGTATTCCTCGTGCACCACCTTGTCGAGCTTGACCCAGAGCGGATTGAGCACCCATTCGCGCGCGGCGCCGCCCGGGCTGACCTTGCGCACTTTGAGCGCGGTCGGCGTCACCGTGACCTGCTCGTAAGCGGCGGCTTGCCGGTAATTGAGCCGGAACGCCCAGTACAGCAGCAACACGTCAAGCCCGAAATAGCCGAACACCGGCCAAGCGCCCATCAGCAGGAACACCATGCCGGAAATGAAGCTGACGCCGCCGAATACGATCATCAGCACCAGGAATCCGACATGACCGAGCGAGCGGTGCGGCGTGAGCACGGCTGAAAAGATCGTCGGCTCCAGTTCGCTAGTGCCGCCGATTTGAAGTTCCTGCACCATTTGCAACAAGCCCATTCAGGAACTTCAAATCGAAAGCGGCACTAGAATCATAAATTTGCTAGTGCCCCTTTTGCTTCCGCAAGTTCGTGTCAGAGGGTGCTGCAATTTATCACGAACTTCGGAAGCGGGGCACTAGTATTGTCGACGGTCATAGCGCTCAGTATACCGGAATGATGGCGAAAAAATTGGCGAGAAAAGCTTCGACGAAAGTCGGCAAAGGAAAGACGCTCAAACCGGCGAAGTCTGCGGCGCCTAGGCCTTGGACCAATGCGCAGACCGAAGAAGCGTTCCGCCGCTTTCAGGCGGCCAACCCGGAACCCAAAGGCGAACTCAAGCACATCAATCCGTTCACGCTGCTGGTGGCGGTGGTGCTGTCCGCGCAGGCGACCGATGCGGGGGTCAACAAGGCGACGCCGGCGCTGTTCGCCTTGGCCGACACGCCGGAGAAGATGGCGGCGCTCGGCGAAGAGCGCGTGCGCGACCTGATCAAGACCATCGGATTGTTCCGTACCAAGGCCAAGAACGTGGTCGAGCTGTCGCGCCGGCTGGTGGCCGAGCATGGCGGCCAGGTGCCGCGTTCGCGCGAGGCGCTGGAGGCGCTGCCGGGCGTCGGGCGCAAGACCGCGAACGTAGTGCTCAACATCGCGTTTCGTGAGCCGACCATCGCGGTCGACACCCATATTTTCCGCGTCGGCAACCGCACCGGACTGGCGCCGGGAAAAAATCCACTCGAAGTCGAGCAGAAACTCGAGCAGGCGGTGCCGGCGCGGTACAAATTGCACGCGCATCACTGGCTGATCCTGCACGGCCGCTATACGTGCGTGGCGCGCAAGCCACTGTGCGAGAAGTGTATCATCGCCGACCTGTGCCAATGGCCGGAAAAGACGGTCTTGTAAGAACGGCGTCGGGAGAGCGCGTATGGCAGGCTCCGGAATTGTAAAGGCGCAAAAGTTCGTGCGCGACCACGCCAAAGACACGCTTCAACGTGCCGGGCTGCCGACACAGGCTTGCGACGTCTGGGTCAAAGCGCAGCCGCGCAACAGCGGCAATTACAAACGCGATAGTTATGCCGGTTCGAAATATTGGCGCTACGGCGCCGACCTCCTAGCCAAGCTTCCTAAGAAGCCTAAACGGACAACTGAACAGCAATGGGCGGCCGATACGATTCTTTATGACTGCAGGCGCGAACGCGAAGACTTTCTCGTCCGTCACGCCGAAGTCATCTATCGCAAACTCACCAAGAATCTTGCTGAATTCCACCGCGTCGACGAACTTGTACATGCCGCCGCAAAACTGGTTCCTGGGTTGACGCCGACGATCAAGCAGGTCGCAGCCGAAACCGAAAAATTACAAAGCGAGAAGGACGGCGTCGAGGTCGATCAAGGTCTTTTCCTGTCGCACGTGCTTGCCGTGCGCGACGCCGGCATGCACCTGTGCCACGCCATGCTGATACCTAAGATGGAAGCGGTCGATCGCGCGATGGAATTCACCAAGCGTGGTGTAGTCGACTTTGGTCCAGCCAAGGTCGAACGCCAGGGCAAAGCTGCAATCGTCAGCATCAAGAACCCGCGCTTTTTGAATGCCGAGGACGCCGACACGCTTGACGATACCGAGACTGCGACTGACATCGCTATCTTCGATCCGATGAGCGAAGTCTGCGTGCTGCGCGGCGATGTGGTCGATCATCCGAAATACCGCGGCCGCAGGGTGTTCTCCGCCGGCATCAATCTGACGCATCTCTACTGCGGAAGAATTCCTTACCTCTGGTACATCCGCCGCGACATGGGCGTGGTGAACAAAATGCTGCGCGGTCTGGCCATGGGCGGCACCAGCCCCGACGAAGTCTATGGCGGCACGCGCGAGAAACCCTGGATCGCCGGGCTCGATACTTTCGCGATCGGTGGCGGCTGCCAGTATCTGCTGGCGATGGACTACGTGGTGGCCGGCAGCGACGCCTATATGACGCTACCCGCACGCAAGGAGGGCATCATTCCTGGCGCCGCAAACTTGAGGCTGCCGCGCTTCGTCGGCGCGCGCATCGCGCGGCAGGCGATCTTGATGGGTCGCCGCCTCGACTGCGACACGCCCGAAGGCCGCATGATCTGCGATGAAGTCGTGCCGCCGGGCGAGGTGGATGCCGCCGTCGCGCGCGTAGTCGACGACCTCACCGGTTCCGGCACGGTCAGCGCCGCCGGCAACCGGCGGGCCTTCCGTGTTGGCGAGGAGCCGCTCGATACGTTTCGCCGCTACATGGCGGTCTATTGCCGCGAGCAGGCTTATTGCCATTTCAGCCCGGCGCTGATCGCCAATCTGGAAAAGCACTGGAACGCGGCGCAGCGCAAGATTTAGCGCAGGCGAAATTAACGCGGCGGTTCGATCAGTTCCGCGCGCTTGCCGCT
>DAIMKK010000435.1:0-3008 GCA_036721745.1 Pseudolabrys sp.
CGTTCATGCTTAGCCGGGATTTCCCAGATGATACCAGAACTGGCGTGAACGATAGCAATTTTCTGGGTTGCTTGGGAGCCAGACGCGAGGTGCGGGGCGGCTACCAGCACAACGGGCAGTCCGAAAGGTGGTCGAGAAGGTCGCTCTCCCGAGCTTGAGCATTTGGCTTTTGGTGGCAGGCGGTGCGCTTTACTCAGCGGGCGTCGTATTTCATGGATGGCAGAGCTTGCGGTTTCAAAATGCGATCTGGCATGGCTTTGTAGTGGTCGCCGCATGTTGTCACTATTCGGCCATTCTTTGTTGTGTGACCTGAGGGCAAGCTTGAAAACGGGCATCAAATATAGCATTTTCTGTATTGATGCCGGTGCCATGTAAATAGACCTTATCGGTCAGGAAATGCTGTATGCTGTCACGAGTTTGTTTCGGTTGAGGATGCCGGCAATGAGATCATCGCTGGCGATGCGCACGAGAAGTCGGACCGCAGTGATAATGTCGGACGAGGTGCTGTTGCGTTGACCCTTTCGCCGACGCGGCAAGCGAAGCTCCGTATGGACGCCACCCATCCAGTGAACCATGAGGGTGATCTCGGCGACCTCGGCGTCGATATCGGCGATCACCTCATGGATCAGGGTGCGGACGATGCGTTTCTTGAGCCGCGCATCTGTCGTCGGAGCCGTCCAGACGGCCCTGAGATCACCGGCCAGAGCGGTGAAGGCGAGCGGTGCTGCTCCCGCTCGCGACGGCGCGACCGCGTCATAGCCTGCGATCTTCGCTTCGATTTCGGCGACACGGGCGAGTGCCTTGTTCCAGCGTAGCTCCAGTTCATCGGCGACCAGACGGTTGGCAGGATCGGTGGCGTCGTACTGGCGGAAGGTGCGATCCGCCGCATAGCGCGCCGCTTCGAGATCGCGTCCAAGCGCTTCTCGCGTGCTTGCCGCCGTCAGTGACTTCACTCCACCGGAGAAGACGCCGTTCAATGCGCGTCATAGCGAGATTGATCGCTGCCGCAAGTAGCCCCATCACGACCATAAGGCCGATGACGGCGTCGGTTTGAAAGAGTCCGGCTGACAATGTTAGTTGCTGACCGAGGCCGCTCTGCGCGGCCAGCATTTCTCCAAGGACGGCGCCGAGCAACGCGTACACGATCCCCAATCGAAACCCGCCAAATATTGCTGGGACGATCGATGGGAGAACCACGCGAATGAAAGTCTGTCTACTGTTTGCGCCCATCAATCGGGCAATCGTAAGCAAATCACGATCGACCATGACGACAGCAGATCGCGTGATGACCTCAAGAACAAAAAAAACGATGCTTGCCGCCAATGCGATCGCAGAGTATGAGCGCTTCGACCGTGAAGCTGTTCCTGCCATGCGGCTTGACGAAAGGGCGCACAGCTCGGACAACGTACGGGGCGCAGAGCTGGAGAGCGCGCTGTCCGTGCGCAACCTTGTGCTGTTGGGGCGCATCCTCGCCACTGCCGCTCTCATGCGTACGGAAAGTCGCGGCGCGCACTTTCGGCTCGATTATCCGGACACCGATGATATCCACTGGCGCTTGGTTACACGCATTCAATTGGGCGAGAACGGTGAGCTTGAATTTCACACCAATCCGGTGAAGCGACCGCGTGTGGTCAAAATATTGGTCTGAGGCTCCTATCAATGCATCGGCCGAAAGACGCTCCGCACCGCGCCGCGATCGTCGGCCGCGAGCCGGCGCAGCGTGGCAACATCTCTTATCATCACGTGTGAAGCGTCCACTGCGACTCCAACAGTTCTCAATCCGGCAAAGGCACGAGATAGTGACTCGGGCTTCAACCCGAGGTGTGCCGGTCCGGAGCAGCTCTTTGATCGCCTAGGTCACAGTTGTTTGCCGGCGTCGCTTGAACTTGCTGATTGAGCGGATTGGAACCGGCGTTAAGTGAGCCCGATTGTCCTCGTCGTCGGCGAGCGAATTCAATGAGTGATTGTGCAGAAATGAGCGCCAGATTGGTGAGGGAACTTTGGGCCGCCACGGCATGTATCTGCCGACCGTGGCTTGGCTAGCTTCAATTCCGAGCTCGATGATCCCCGCGGTCCGGTAGTGCCTTTCCGTTCGGTACGGGGTTGGCCGGATGCGGTAGCCCTGGTATTCGATCGCCGGGGTGTCCGGCTCGTCAGACGCGCCGGCAACTCGCCGGTCATGCGGCCCACGCTGCTTTGAGTTTCGAAAACATCGGTCCGCGTCCAAGTCTTGAGTCGACGGAGATTACCATGCCGGCCTGCGCTGCGTGTCGGCTGGTAAAGAGATAAATTCTTGCGCCCAGGCTGGCGTGTCGACCGAAGCTATAAAGCATATCATGGAGCATTCCCGCCATGATCGAGAGCATCAGCGCCATCACGCTCGCCACCCACGATATGTCGCGGGCCGTCCGCTTCTATCGCATGCTAGGATTTGAGATCATTCACGGCGGTGAGGACGCAGCATTCACGAGCTTTCGGGCGGGAACCAGCTATCTCAATCTCATCGCGCAACCTGCCGAGCGCAAGTGGTCCTGGTGGGGACGCGTGATCTTCTACCACTCCGACGTTGACGCCCTCCATGCGAGAGTGGTCGCGGCCGGCTACCGCCCAGATATGGCGCCGCGCGATGCCGAATGGGGCGAGCGGTTCTTCCACCTGACCGATCCCGATGGTCACGAGCTCAGCTTCGCCTGGCCGCTGCGATGAGGCGGCGGCTGCCGACCGTGATCCGCCGCTCCAGCCAAACCAAGGAGCCGATAGAATGGCAGGCCGATGTCTATTCGTCCTGCCTGCTGATCCCGCGGCGCCGGCTGCTCCTCGGCCCGCTTGATCACGCTCATCGACCAATTTGATAAGGTTCTCGAATTGGCTAACATCACCCACAATAGCCACGGCGACAAAATACACTCTCTACAGTTTGCGCTACTTCTACGCCGTGCTTTCATTGCGCCGAGGAATTGGTGTTTTCGACGTAGCGCGAAATATGGGGACTAGCGTGCAGGTCATCC
>DAIMKK010000436.1:0-3001 GCA_036721745.1 Pseudolabrys sp.
AGATAGGCGCGGCTCGGATGGTCGATGGCGACGAAGGCGCCGTGCGCGATGATGTTCATCGACTGCTCGCCGCGATAATCCGGATGCGCGCGCCAGCCGATATCGGCCAACAGGCAAGCGGCATGGCGCAGGCGGCGTTCGTCGGCGGTCTCGTCAAGGCCGGAAGACGCCATGAAGCGGTCGGTCCAATCGATCAGCTCCTCGCCGTGATGCGGCGAACGCGAGCGCAGCACGTTGAGATCGGCGGCCGCCGAGATCAGCGGATCGCGCGCGCGTTCGCTTGGGCGGAGCAGCGAATAGAGCAGCCCCTCGCGCACGCCGAGCACGGAGATGATCACCTGCTTGGGCTTGATCGTGCGCACCAGGTTTTCCATCACCAGCGCGGCATAGGCGAGCAGCGGCCGGCGGGCGGCGTTGACGACTTCGATCTTGGACAGCGTCTCGGTATCGACCCGGTGCACCAAGCGCGAAAACTCCAGCGCCTCGCGCGCCGAGATGCGGTAATTGTGCATGACGTGGAACGGATAACCGGTCTGCCACATGTGCAGCCGCGCCAGCGCGCGCCAGGTGCCGCCGACCGCGTAGAAGGTGCGGCCCTCGCCATCGTGCAGCATGTCGAGGTCTTCGAAGGCGTCCTCGACGAATTTTTCCGCCTTCTTGAGCGAGCGGCCGGCGATGTCCTGCAAGGCGAGCCCGCCGAGCGGTAGCGTGACGCCGCCGCGCACGCGCGAGCCGTGCACGTCGACCAGTTCGAGCGAGCCACCGCCCAGGTCGCCGACGATGCCGTCCGGTTTATGGATGCCGGACACAATGCCGAGCGCGGTGAGATGGGCTTCGCGCTTGCCCGACAGGATGGCGATCGGCGTGCGGCAGATACGCGTCGCCTCGGCGATGAAGGCACGGCCGTTGCGCGCGTCGCGGCAGGCGGCGGTGGCGATCGCCCAGATCTTGCGCACGTGCAAGGTGTCGCACAGCGCGCGGAAGCGCTTGAGTGCATCGAGCGCGCTATCGATGGCGTCGGGCGCCAACAGGCCGGTCGATTGCACCTGACGGCCGAGACCGGCCAGCACCTTTTCGTTGAAGATCGGCGTCGGCGAGCGCGTCAGCCCTTCATAGATAACGAGGCGGACCGAGTTCGAGCCGATATCGATGACCGCGATCGGCGGCCCGTGGTCGAGCCGGCCCTGCGCCGCATACATGATCGGATGCTTGACGGCCGAACGCTTACGCCCCCTCGACGAGGCGGCGTATAAGGCTGCGCGGTGACGATTCCTTGAGCGATTTGCCACGGCCTGACAGGCTCGGATTTGTCATGAAATACTTGTGGGCGTTGAATGGTTCCTCGCCCGGCGCGGCCTTTATGCGCGTGGAACTGCCGTCCGGCAAGAGCGTCCAACTTTGCTCGTTATCCTTGAAGTTTGCAGCCATGATCTGGCCTAGCACCTGTTCGTGCACGGTCGGATTGAGAATCGGGCATAGCACTTCGACCCGGCGGTCGAGATTGCGCGGCATCATGTCGGCGGAGGAAATATAGATCGCCGCCTTGGCGTGCGGCAGCTTATAGCCCGAGCCGAAGCAATAGATGCGGCTGTGTTCCAGGAAGCGGCCGACGATGGATTTGACGTGGATATTGTCGGACAGCCCGGGCACGCCCGGGCGCAGGCAGCATATGCCGCGCACCACCAGATCGACGGCAACGCCGGCGCTCGAGGCATCGTAAAGCGCGTCGATAATTCCCGGATCGACCAGCGCATTCATCTTCATCCAGATCGCCGCCGGCTTGCCGGCCTTGGCGTTGGCGATTTCCTGGGCGATGTGATCGAGAACGCGCTTGCGCAGGTTGATCGGCGAGATCGCCATTTTCTCGAGCTCGGCCGGCTCGGCGTAGCCGGTGATGTAATTGAAGATGCGCGCCACGTCGCGTCCGATCACCGCATCGGCGGTGAAGAAGGACAGATCGGTGTAGATGCGCGCGGTCACCGGGTGATAATTGCCGGTGCCGGCATGAATATAAGTCGCCAGCGCCCCACCCTCGCGGCGCACCACCAATGACAGCTTGGCGTGGGTCTTCAATTCGATGAAGCCGTAGACGACCTGCACGCCGGCGCGCTCGAGATCGCGCGCCCAGCGGATATTGGCCTCTTCGTCGAAGCGGGCCTTGAGTTCGATCAAAGCGGTGACCGACTTGCCGGCCTCGGCTGCTTCAATCAGCGTCTTGACGATCGGGGATTCGGCGGACGTGCGGTACAGCGTCTGCTTGATGGCCACCACGTCGGGATCGCGCGCCGCCTGCTGCAGGAATTGCACCACCACGTCGAAGGATTCGTACGGATGGTGGACAATCAGATCCTTTTGCCGGATGGCGGCGAAGCAATCCCCGCCGTGATCGCGGATGCGTTCGGGATAGCGCGGATTATACGGCACGAATTCGAGGTCGGGCCGATCGAGCCGGTTGAGTTGGGAAAGATCGTTGAGCGCGATCACGCCGTCGACCAGGAAGACCTCGTCGTCGGCCACCGCCAGCGCGCGCTGGACGAAGCCGCGCAACTCCACCGGCATCGTGGCATTGAGCTCCAGCCGGATCACCGAGCCGCGGCGGCGCTGCTTGAGCGCGGTTTCGTATAGCCGCACCAGATCTTCCGCCTCTTCCTCGATTTCAACTTCCGAGTCGCGGATGGCGCGGAAGGCGCCCTGACCCTTGACGGTGTAGCCGGGGAACAGCCGGCCTATGAACAGCGCGGTGGTCTCTTCGAGCGTGATCAGCCTGATGCCCTGCTCTGGCTCGCTCGGCAACTTGATAAAACGATCGATCTTCTGCGGCATGCGGATGAGCGCGTTCATCGCGCGTCCGTCCTTGGAGCGCGAAAGTTGCAGCGCGATCGAGAAGGCGAGATTGGGGATGAACGGGAACGGGTGCGCCGGATCGATGGCGAGCGGCGTCAGCAGCGGAAACACGTGGGTGAGGAAGCGTTCTTCCAGCCAGACGCGCTCGGCCTTCTTG
>DAIMKK010000437.1:0-2996 GCA_036721745.1 Pseudolabrys sp.
CGCATATGCGCGCGCACCAGTGCCAGCGCGAGCTGGCCGGCGAGCAATTCGTCATAGGCGAGCCGCGTCCAGGCCAGACTTTCGGGCGCGATGTCATGCGGCTCGGCCGGCCGGTGCAGATGGCGCAACGCGGCGGCGAAAGCGGGAAAGCGTTCGCGCGCGACCCAAGCCTCGTCCTGCCATTCCGGCAGATCGGGCAGCCGCGCCAAAGCGCCGTCCATGGCGCGCCGCACATTGCCGGGCGCCAACCCCTCGGTGAGTGGATAGACCGGCTCGACCAGCGGTAAATCAGCAAAGCCTTTCTCGTCCACCACGCGGTCGGGATGCACCATCTGCAACGTGTCGTCGTAAAGTTCGGCAACGCCGGATATGTATCGCGTCTCGCCCTCCGGCAGGAGCTTGCGCAAATAGTCCTCGCGCGCATTGAAATAAGTCAGCGTCAGCGTCTGTCCGGTATCGTCGCTGGTCAGGATGCGATAGGGCGCGCGCGGCCGGTGCCGTGGGGCCGGCCGGTGCTCGTCAATTTGGACCGCGACGGTGACCACCTGGCCGGGTTGTACCTCGTTGAGCTTCGGCCGCGCGCGGCGGTCGATGACACCCGCGGGCAGGTGAAACAGCAGATCGACCACCCGCGGCGCCTCGCGGTCGAGCAGCCGGGTATAGAGCACCTCCAGCTTTGGCCCGACGCCGGGCAGGCTGGTGAGCGAGGCGAATAGGGGGTTGAGGACCAGCGGGCGCATCAGCCGCCATGCTGGCTTGCGCGTTCGGCGGACGCAATGCTGGGCTGTGCAAAGCCAACGCTGACAGCGCGGCGCAAGCCCTCTATATAAAGCCAGCCCGGCCCCGTCCGGGTTTTTGGCGTTGGAGCAATACGATGACTGGAATTGGGATTTCGAGCGATGGACTAGATCCGCGCCGGCGGAAGCTGTTGTTTCGCTCATGGCACCGCGGCATCCGCGAGATGGACCTGGTGCTCGGCCGCTTTGCCGACGCGCAGATCGCGAAATTAAGCGACGCCGATCTCGACGAGTACGAGGCCTGGCTTGAGGTGCCCGATCAGCAGATTTTCGCCTGGGTGAATGGGACGCAAAAGGCGCCTGTCGAGATCGACACCCCACTGTTCCGCCGCTTGTGCGATTTTCATCACAAAGGCGAAGCGCTGACGTGACCGCGATGGCGACATCACCCGCCGCATTATTGCGGGCGGGCCAGCCGCTCACTTTGGCGCAGGTCGCCGACGGCGCCGAAGGGCTGGTGCTGGCGGATGTCGCGCGTGCTATTGCGGCGCGCCCCGACGCGCCGGCTATCTCACTTGCGGTGGTCTGCCGCGACGGCCAGCGGATGGCGGCGCTCTCGCGCTCGATCGCGTTTTTCGGCCCCGACATCCTCACTATGGAGTTTCCGGCCTGGGATTGTTTGCCCTACGACCGGGTGTCGCCCAATGCGTCGGTCGTGGCGCAGCGCATGACCGCGCTGTCGCGCCTTGCACGCGTTAAAGGTCGCGACAGACCGTCTGTGCTGCTCACCACGGTGAACGCCGTTTTGCAGCGGGTGCCGGCGCGCGACTTCGTCGCGACGCACGCGCTGTCGGTCGCGCCCGGCAACGTGATTGGCATGGCGAGCATCGTGAGTTGGCTCGAACTCAACGGCTTCACGCGCGCTTCGACCGTGCGCGAACCTGGCGACTACGCGGTGCGCGGCGGCATTCTCGACCTCTATCCGCCCGGCATGGACATGCCGGTGCGTTTTGATTTCTTCGGCGACGCGATCGAAACCATCCGCACCTTCGATGCGCAGACGCAGCGCAGCGAGACGTCCTTGCGCGAGCTCGATCTGGTGCCGGTGGCGGAATTCCAGCTCGTCACCGAAACCATCCGCCGCTTTCGCACCGGCTATGTGGCCGAATTCGGCGCGGCTACGCCGGACGATCTATTGTACGAAGCGGTGAGCGAAGGCCGCCGTTATCCCGGCATAGAGCACTGGCTGCCGCTGTTTCACAATACGCTCGAAACCGTCTTCGATTATCTGCCCGGCACGCCGCTGGCGCTCGAGCATCTGGCAGAAGATGCCGCGCATGAGCGCTTCACGCAGATCGCGGATTATTACGACGCCCGGCGCGAGGCGCTGAAAGATGGCGTGACGCCGCCTTACAAAGCGCTGCCGAGTGCGCGGCTTTATTTGGCGGAAAGCGAATGGAAAGAACGGCTCGCCAGTGCGGCGCTCGCAAAGCTGACGCCGTTCGCGGTGCCGCAGGCGCGTGACGTGATCGACGTCAACGCACGTGCCGGGCACAATTTTGCAGCCGAACGGGCCGCACCGGGTGCCAATGTGTTCGAGGCGGTCACCCAGCGCGTAGCGGCGCTGCAAGCCTCGGGCAAGCGGGTGGCGATCGCTCTCTGGAGTGAGGGCGCGCGAGAGCGCATGAGCCACGTGCTCGCCGACCACAAATTGCTCAACCTCACGCCCGTCGGCTCCTGGCCGCAGGCGCTTGCCTTGCCCAAGCCGGCGGTGGCGCTGGCGGTACTCGGCATCGAGTTCGGCTTCGAGACCGCCGACGCGGCCATCGTCAGCGAACAGGACATTCTGGGCGATCGCCTGGTGCGGCCGCGCCGCGCCATGCGGCGCGCCGACAATTTCATCGCCGAGGCCACCAGCCTCGCACCCGGCGACCTGGTGGTGCACGTCGATCACGGCATCGGGCGCTTCGCCGGCTTGCAGCCGATCACGGCCGCCGGTGCGCCGCACGACTGCCTGGAAATCCATTACGCCGAAGGCGCCAAGCTCTATTTGCCGGTGGAGAACGTCGATCTCTTGTCGCGCTACGGCGCCGAGCAGACCCAGGTCGATCTCGACCGCCTCGGCGGCGGCAACTGGCAGGCGCGCAAGGCGCGCATGAAAAGTCGCATCCGCGAGATCGCCGGGGAATTGATCAAGGTGGCGGCCGAGCGGCTCACGCGCGAAGCGCCGCGCTTTTCCGTCGGGCCGGGCGCCTATGA
>DAIMKK010000438.1:0-2993 GCA_036721745.1 Pseudolabrys sp.
CATCAAAGTCGGCATCGCGCGCGTGGTGTCGGCGCTGGAGGACCCCAATCCGGAGGTCGCCGGCAAAGGTCATGAAAAGCTGCGTGCCAAGGGCATTACCGTCGATGTGGGCTTAGGCAGCGACGAGGCGCGCCTCGTGCACGCCGGCCATATCATGCGTGTCACCAAGGGACGGCCGTCCGTACGGCTCAAGCTGGCGGTGTCGGCGGACGGCAAGGCTGGCCTGGCAGGGCGCAAGCCCTTCGCGATCACCGGCGAAGAAGCGCGCGTGCGGGTGTTCCAGATGCGGGCGGCGAGCGATGCCATCCTGGTCGGCATCGGCACCGTGCTGTCCGACAATCCGCAACTCAGCTGCCGCCTGCCCGGTATGTTCGAGCGCTCGCCGGTGCGCGTGGTGCTCGACGCCACCTTGAAGTTGCCGCTGTCGACCTCGGTGGTGGCGACCGTGCGCGACACGCCGACTTGGGTGTTCACGTCGAGCAAACCATCGGCCATCACCGAGGAAATCCTGCAGCAGAAAGGTTGCAAGGTGTTCCGGGTTGACGACGTGGACGGGCGGCTCGATCTCGAAGAGGTGCTCAAGGTTCTCGCCGAGCAGGGCATCACCCGGTTGATGGTGGAGGGCGGGCCGACGGTCGCCGGTAAGTTCGCCGCCGCCGGGCTGGTGGATGAACTGGCGCTGCTGCACGGAGCAAAGAGCATCGGCACGGACGGCATCGACCCGCTGGAGGGCATGCCGCTCAACGGCTTCACCGGGCAATTGCAAGCGCGCGGCCGCGAAAAGCTCGGGCCCGACGTGCTCGAAACGTTCGAGCGGGCCTGACATGTTCACCGGCATCGTCACCGACGTGGGCGAGGTGCGGTCGGTCAAGCCGCGTGCCGACAATTTACACCGCATCACCATCGCCTGCGCCTATCCGCGTGCCGAACTAATCGAGGGCGCCTCGATCGCCTGTTCCGGCGTCTGTATGACGGTGGTCGGCACCGGCGAGGAAGACGGCCGCACTTGGTTTGCGGTCGACGCGGCGGCGGAAACTTTGGCGGTCACCACTGTCGGCCACTGGCGGCATGGCGGGCGCGTCAATTTGGAGCGCTCGCTCAAATTTGGCGACGAACTGGGCGGCCATCTGGTCGCCGGCCACGTGGATGGCCTAGCGAATGTCGTCGCGCGCGAGGACATGACCGATATGGCGCGCTTCGCGCTGCGTGCGCCGCGCGAACTTTCGCGTTTCATCGCGCCCAAGGGCTCGGTCGCGCTCGACGGCGTCTCGCTCACGGTTAACGAGGTGGAAGGCGATACCTTCTCGGTGCTGATCATCCCGCATACGCTTGCCGTGACGACCTTCGGGGCTCTGCGCCAAGGTGACGACGTCAATCTCGAAATCGACACCATGGCGCGTTATGCGGCGCGGCTGATGGAAGAACGCTAGCCCTATACTCCGCTCATTCCCGCGCAAGCGGGAATCCAGAGCCAAACTCCCAAAGCGAGCGGTTGTTGCTCTGGGTCCCCGCTTTCGCGGGAACGAGCGGATGACTTGTCGCCGACGCGCGCGCTTGCTACCACGCGGCTCAACAAGGAAATTTGACACATGGCCAAGAAGACCAGCGCTGCGAAAAAGCGCGACACACGGCGCATTTTGATTGTCGAAGCGCGCTTTTATGAACACATTGCCGACGCGCTGCTCAAGGGTGCTATCCGGGTGCTCGACGAAGCCGGCGCGCAATACGACCTCATCGCGGTGCCGGGTGCGCTCGAAGTGCCCGCTGCCATCGCCATCGCGGTCGACGCTGCGACGAAAAAACGCGCGCCCTATGTCGGCGTGGTGGCGCTCGGCTGCGTGATCCAGGGCGAGACCTATCACTTCGAACTGGTCTCGAACGAGTCGGCGCGCGGCTTGATGGACTTGAGCGTCAGCCGTCAGCTCCCGATCGGCAACGGCATCCTCACCGTCGACAACGAGGCGCAGGCGCTCGCCCGCTCGACCGACGATGGCCGCAACAAAGGCGCCAGCGCCGCCCGTGCCGCGCTGACGATGATCGCGCTCAAACGAAGTCTCGCGGGCAAATAGATGGCCAAGAGCGCGCCAGTCGCGGACAAGGATGCGCGCAAGGCAAACAAACGCGGTGCGGCGCGGCTCGCCGCCGTGCAGGCGCTCTACCAGATGGATTTGGCCGGCACCGGCCTGAACGAGATCCTCGCCGAATTCGAGAGACATTGGCTCGGCCGTGAGGTCGAGGGCGCGCAATATCTGCCGGCGGAAGCCGCGTTCTTCCGCGATATCGTGTCCGGCGTGGTGCGCGAGCAGCGCAAGCTCGACCCGATCATCGACGAGGCGCTGGCGAAAAGCTGGCCGCTCAAGCGGATCGAGGCGGTGTTGCGCGCCGCCTTGCGCGCGGGCGCCTATGAGCTCGACCACCGCCGCGATGTGCCGGCGCGCGTGGTGGTTTCGGAATATGCTGATGTCGCCGCAGCCTTTGTCGAGCGCGACGAGACCGGCATGGTCAATGCGGTGCTCGACCAGCTGGCGCGCCAGATGCGCGCGGCGGAGTTCTCTGCCTAAAACTCCCCCCTTTTAGCGGGAGGGATAAGCAGGCAAAGTCCAGCAATGAGCTCTGAGAACGACAAACTGTCGGCCGAAGACCGTCTGATCGCGCGCCATTTCGCGCCGATCGCGACCCATCCGGGCGCGCTTGGTCTCGCCGACGACGCCGCTTTCATCAAGCCGCCGCCGGGCTGCGACCTGGTGCTCAAGACCGACGCCATTATCGGCGGCGTACATTTTTTCGCCGAGGATGCGGCGCGCGACGTGGCGCGCAAGGCGCTGCGGGTTAATCTGTCGGACCTGGCGGCCAAGGGCGCGAAGCCGCTCGGCTTCCTGCTGTCGCTGGCGCTGCCGAAGGAGATCGGCGCCGATTGGCTCGGCGGTTTCACGCAAGGGCTGCGCGACGACGCGGTCCAGTTCGGCTGCCCGCTGTTCGGAGGCGACACCGAC
>DAIMKK010000439.1:0-1495 GCA_036721745.1 Pseudolabrys sp.
GCATTTCACACGCCAGTTTCCAGCAGAAGAATTACATGTTGGTCTATCACATCCTGGCGGAATTCTTCGCGCAGCCGGCGCCGGTATATCGCGGCTAGTTACGCGCCGAGTTGATCCGCCAAGTCGGCCAGATTTTTTGCCGCGAAATCGACCGGCACCGTCGGCACGGCCTCGCCCGTGTTCGGCCCGTACTCGTCCGGCCGCGCCGTGTGCGCGGTGCGCAATCCGAGCTTTGCCGCAGCCTCGAGGTCGTTGCTGTGTGCAGCAACCATCATGCATTGCGCAGGCGCGAGGTCGAAGGCCGCACAGGCGGCGAGATAGACGCCTGCCTTGCGCTTGTAGTCTTGCGCAATTTCGGCGCCGAGGATCGCGTCCCATGGGAATTTGTTGCGGCGGGCTAGATCGATCATCAGCGAAATGTTGCCGTTCGACACCGGCGCCAGCCAAAATTTTTGGCTAAGCCGCGCCAGCGCCGCCGGCACGTCCGGCCACGCGTCGAGCCGGTGCCAGACCAGCGTCAGATCGGCCAACACCTCGTCGGACAGATTCTGCAATTCGAACCGCGGCAGCAATCGTTCGAGACCCTGCCGATGCAGCACGTCGAGCTTGGCAAAGGCCTGCCGGCCGGAGCGCACTTCCTCCAACCCCGGCTGGTATTCGCCGCGCCAGGCGTCGGCAAAAGCCGTCCAATCGAGCTTATACCCAAGGGGGCCAAGAATTTTTTCGGCCTCCCGGGCGACCGACGTGCGCCAGTCCACCATGGACCCAAACACGTCGAAAAACAGTGCGCGGACTGATGCTTGGGAGGCGTTCACGCAGCGCCTTTCGGGAGCCCGACGCGGCCGTTTAAGGGCGCCGCAATCAGGGCTAAGTCATTGATAAAATGGCGGGAGCGACGGGACTCGAACCCGCGGCCTCTGCCGTGACAGGGCAGCGCTCTAACCAACTGAGCTACGCCCCCGCGGGCGTTGGATCGAGTTATAGGCGCCCCTACCCCAAGTCAAGGTAAACGCCGCCTCCCCCCGGGAAATTGCGAAAAAGCCTTATTTACCGCGAAGAATCGATGGTCAGACCGCCCCCGAATCGTCTATGCGGGCGAGGTGTTTGGCGATCCGCCAAGCTCACGGATTCACGAGGAGGGTCCTAAAAATGGCAATGGTTCCTGGAAAAGCTCCGACACCGCCGACCGTCACGTTGAAGCATCTCGCCGCGGCGCTCTCGGAAACTCACGAGATGTCGAAGAAGCAGGCGGAAGCCATACTCGGCGATTTCGTCGGCAACATCGTCAAGCATCTGAAGAAGGGCGAGCGCATCCGTATCGGCGGCCTCGGCATCCTTCAGGTGCGCAAGCGCGCCGCGCGCATGGGCCGCAACCCAGCGACGGGCGAAGCGATCCAGATCAAGGCGAGCAAGAAGGTCGCCTTCCGCGCCTCCAAGGAATTGAAAGAGTCGGTCTGAGTTAAGTTCAGGCCAGACCCTCCGGGGAAAATACCGG
>DAIMKK010000439.1:1505-2991 GCA_036721745.1 Pseudolabrys sp.
AATACCGGCAGGCTGGGAGCTGAGCTGGCTAAGCTCCTGGCCTGCCGTTTTGCGTTTGACGGCGCACGCGCCCTTGCGCTGCCCTGCAATCCGACGATATTGAGCGGCGAACGGGCGGTTAGCTCAGTTGGTAGAGCGCCTGCTTTACACGCAGGATGTCGGCGGTTCGAGTCCGTCACCGCCCACCACATTGGCTTAAACGAAAACGGCGCCTCGTGGCGCCGTTTCCAGTTTTGTTTGGGTGACCCTGCTTAATGCGCGGTCAGACCGGACCCGTCGTCTTCCACCACCGGCTCGGCCGCGGAAGCCGCGGCGGCGAGCTTGGCGCTCTCTTCGTCCCACACGATCGCCACCGGCGGACGTACGAGCGCGCGGGCGATCACCTCGTCCATGCGCGTGACCGGGATGATCTCCAGGCCCTTCTTGATCGTGTCGGAGATTTCCACCAAATCCTTGGCGTTCTCCTCCGGGATCAGCACCGTTTTCATACCACCGCGCGAGGCGGCCAAGAGCTTCTCCTTCAAGCCGCCGATCGGCAGCACGCGGCCGCGCAGCGTGATTTCGCCGGTCATGGCGAGATCGCGGCGCACCGGAATGCCGGTCATCACCGACACGATCGCGGTGACCATGGCGACGCCCGCTGACGGTCCATCCTTCGGCGTCGCGCCTTCCGGCACGTGCACGTGGATGTCGCGCTTGTCGAACAGCGGCGGCTCGATGCCTAAGGCGACCGCGCGTGAGCGCACGTAAGCCGCCGCCGCCGAGATCGACTCCTTCATCACGTCGCGCAGGTTGCCGGTCACGGTCATTTTGCCCTTGCCGGGCATCATGGTGGCTTCGATGGTGAGCAGCTCGCCGCCTACATCGGTCCAGGCCAGCCCGGTGACCATGCCGACCAGGTCCTCGGCTTCAATCTCGCCGTAGCGGTACTTCGGCACACCGAGATATTCGGCGAGATTATCGGCTGAGGCCTTCACCGACTTCTTCTCCGACAAGATCAGCTCCTTGACCGCCTTGCGGATCAAGGTGGAGAGCTCGCGCTCTAGGTTGCGCACGCCCGCCTCGCGCGTGTAACGGCGGATCATGAGCAGCAGCGCCTCGTCGTCGATCGACCATTCCTTGGCGTCAAGGCCGTGCTTGGTGGTCACGTTCGGAATCAGGTGCTTGCGCGCGATCTCGACCTTCTCATCCTCGGTGTAGCCGGCGATGCGGATGATCTCCATGCGGTCCATCAGCGACGGCGGGATATTGAGCGTGTTCGCCGTGGTAATGAACATCACACTGGACAGATCGTAATCGACCTCGAGATAGTGGTCGTTGAAGGTGTGGTTCTGCTCAGGGTCGAGGACCTCAAGCAAAGCCGACGACGGATTGCCGTGGAAATCGGCGCCCATCTTGTCCACCTCGTCGAGCAGGAACAGCGGATTCGAGGTCTTGGCCTTGCGCATCGACTGGATGATCTTGCCGGGCATCGAGCCAATATAGG
>DAIMKK010000440.1:0-2986 GCA_036721745.1 Pseudolabrys sp.
CGCGCTTCAAGCGGCAGATCGCCACCGGCTCGTCCTCCACGCGCACGCGCCGGCAGGCCGGCTCGCACGGGCGGTCGCAGGTGCGCCCAAGGATTCCGGGAAACACATTCGAGTACCAATTGACCATGTAGGCGTCGGAATAGCGGCCCGCCGCGATCAACCGGATATATTCAGGAACCGGCGTGTGCGCCGGGCAAGCCCATTGGCAATCCACGACCTTGTGGAAGTAATCGGGCGCGGCAATGTTGGTATTCTTCATTCACTCCTCGAAACGCGCCCCTTATCTGCAAGCCCCACACGTGCAAGAAGCTTGCCGGTGTCGCGTTACAATCCTAGGTGGCTGGTCTTCCCCCGACGCGGCCTTGTTGGACCGGCAGCGATTCAGGGGCCGGAATATATTGGTAAGAACCCGCCAAGGCTACCTATCCTTCCGTTATGCCCATGACCTATCAACCACTCGTGTTCACAGGCCTTTTTCGCTCCCCGAAAGGGGCGCCAGCAAGGCCGGGACGGGGCAAAATCGCCGCTTTGCGTTAATGCTTATGCGCTGCGGACCGGCTATTTTCGTCGAATGGGGCAGGCCGGGGTTTGCCGCGGTTCCGCCCGTGTTGCGGCGCACAATCAAGTGATCCGAATGCGTGAGATTTTTTCCGAAATCTTCGAAAACCAGCCGCTCGATCCGCGCGAGTCGGCGCGCCGTGGCGGGCGGCCGAAACTGCGCAAGCGATTCTACAGCCAAGCGCACGTGGGGGAAGTCGAGGGTGGCGGCTTCCCGCTGCTGCTCGACGGCAAGCCGGTCAAGACGCCGATGCGTCGTGCGCTTGCTACCCCGACGGCGGCGCTGGCCGGAAAAATCGCCGACGAGTGGAACGCGCAAGCGGAACTGATCGACCCGGCGCGCATGCCGCTCACCCGGCTCGCCAATGCGGTGATAGACGCGGTGGCGGACGCAAGGGGACCGGTGGCCGACGAGGTGTCGCAATATCTCGGCTCTGATTTGCTGTGCTATCGCGCCGAGGCGCCGGAAGGCCTGGTTGAGCACCAAACGCAGCACTGGGATCCGGTGCTGGCCTGGGCGCAGCGATCGCTGGGCGCCCGCTTCGTCTTGGCGCAAGGCATCGTGCACGTGGTGCAGCCCAGTGAGACGATCGCCGCCGCAAGCGCCGGCGTTCCCGCCGAGCCGTGGCGGCTGGGCGCGGTGTCCACGATCACCACGCTGACCGGTTCGGCCTTGCTGGCGCTCGCGCTTGAGCGTGGTGCGCTCGACGCCGAGGCCGTCTGGGCGGCCGCGCATGTGGACGAGGACTGGCAGATGTCGCAATGGGGCCGCGACGACGCCGCGCTCGAGCGCCGCGCCTATCGCCACGCCGAGTTCGACGCGGCGGTGGTGGTGCTGCGGCTGACTTAATGCCCGGTCGGGTCGCCCTTGCGGCTGGTCTCGTAGAGGAACCAGACGCGCCGCTCGGCCTCGTCGATGAAGACCTCGAGCAGGCTGGCGGTGGCGACGTCCTCGTGTTCGTCGCACAGGCCGTGCGCTTCGCGCATGGAGGCGACGACGCGCTGGTTGTCGTCGCGCAACTCAGCCAGCATGTCCTGCGGCTCGACGTAATTGGCGTCGTTGTCGGCCAGCCTTTGCTGGCGCGATATGTCGCCGATCGAGCGCAGCGTGTTACCGCCGATCTTGCGCACCCGTTCGGCGATCACGTCGGTGGTGGCGAAGATCTGGTCGGCCTGTTCGTCGAGCAGCAGATGATAGTCGCGGAAATGCGGCCCGCTGACGTGCCAGTGGAAGTTCTTGGTCTTGAGATAGAGCGCGAAGCTGTCCGCCAGGATGGCGTTGAGCGCGCCGGCGATGTCCTTGCTGGCGTTGGAGCGCAGATCGGTCGGCGTTTGCAGGCGCGGCGTGCCGTTGTGAGCCGCAGTGGCTTTGCTGGAGCCCATGGAAATTCTCCCCGTTGGCGTTGAGGTCGCGGGCTAACGTGCGGGGAGGGAAAATGGTTCCGCGTCGGCGACAACACCCGGTCACGCAGTCCGATTCTGCGCAACCTGCGTCATTTTTTCTCGCACCGCCTCGACGATCGCTGCGATCACCGGTTGCCATTGCCGGTCGGCGTCCTGGCGAAACAGCCGCATGGTCGGGTACCAGGGGGTGTCGTCGCGGCCGACCAGCCAGCGCCAGTCGGCGATCACCGGCAGCGCGGTGAAAACCGGCCGCGCCAGCGCGCCGGCCAGATGCGCGACCGAGGTATCGCAGGTGACGACGAGGTCGAGCTGGCTCATCACCGCGGCGGTATCCAGGAAGAAATCCATATCGGCTTCGCGGTCGGTGTCGAGCGTCATGACTTTGTCGCGGAACGCGACCGTGGCGATCTGCGCGGCCGCCGCGCTCTTTTGCAACGAAACCAGTTGCACGCCGGGCAGCGCGGCGAGCGGCGCGAAGTCGGCGAGCGCAATGTCGCGCCGGGTGAAGTGCGCCTTGTCGGAGTGGCCGGACGACCAGTTGATGCCGATCTTGAAGTCGCCGCCGAGCCGTGCGCTCCATTTTTCGATGCGCGCCGGCTCCGCCGCAAGATAAGGCACGTCGGCCGGCACGCGGTCCGGCCGGATGCCGAGCACGCCGGGCACGCTCAACAGCGGCAGCCAGCGCAGCGGCCGCGGATCTTGCGCGAGCGCATCGGCGTCGGTTGCGATCGTGACACCTTTGAGCGTCGCGAGCAGCGGCGCCATGGCCTTGCGGGTCAGGATCGTCACGTCGAAGCCGCGCGCTGTCAGCAATGGCGCGAAGCGGCAAAACTGGATGGCGTCGCCCAGGCCCTGTTCGCTCACCAGCACGAGCCGCTCGCCAACGCGCAGCTCGCCGTCCCAGCGCGGCTCATCCAGCGCGACGTAAGTCGGCTCGCCGACCGTCGAACGCCGCTCGTAATCGGGAAAGCCGGCCGCCCAGTCGCCGCGCAGCAAAGCGAGCAGGCCGCGCCCGAAATAGGCC
>DAIMKK010000441.1:0-2966 GCA_036721745.1 Pseudolabrys sp.
CGTTACTCGTAATACTTCGGAGATCTAGCATGCCTCAGGGCACCGTAAAGTGGTTCAATCCGACGAAGGGCTATGGCTTCATCCAGCCGCAAGAAGGCGGGAAGGATGTGTTCGTGCATATTTCGGCGGTTGAACGCGCCGGACTAAGCACACTGAACGAAGGCCAGACCGTTCAGTTTGAACTCGTCGAAAATCGCGGAAAGACATCCGCAGAGAACCTCAAGGTTAAGTGACCTCGTCGCCCGAGGCTACTTTCGGCCTTTTTGTCTGAACCTGGTGCTGCCGAGCTTTTAAAGCCCGGTGGTTGTCGCACGCCTTTTTGGCGTGCGAGGAATCGTGGGTGCGCGTGACCTTTTCCGAAGACCGGTTGCAACCCTCGGTTCAAGTCCTCGGACAAGCTTTCACAATCGTGCGCTAACGCGTGAGCGTCTCCAGCTCGGGAAACGGCCCGTAGGTCGCGTCCTTGCACAATTCCCGCACTTCTATCGGCGTGTCGAGGTAGCGGTCGAGCTTGCCCGACACGTAGGTCGCGGCGCCGTCTTTGGAGCCGGCATATTTGCCGTCGACGCGCGCGCTGTAGCGCACGCAGGCGACGTAGCGTTCGCCGGGCCCGATAGGCTTGAGCTGCGGTTGCGACACCGCCGCGCCGCGAACATGGGCCGGGTCATTGAGGTAAGTACGCATATAGGCCATCAAATCGGTCCTATAGTTTCGCGGAAAGACGTTCTGCGCCTCCCACTGCGCTTTCAGTTCGGCCGGCGTTGGGCCGACTTCGGTCGCACAGCCGCCGACCATGAGCACCGCCACAAACGCCAACCACCGCATCTATCGTCTCCGCATTTTCCGCTTTACGCCCGCCGCCCGAGATCATAGCGGCTTCCGTGAGATCGGCCAGTGAGGCCGTATGCAATGCTCGTAACAATTGTATACTGGCGGCCATATTTTAAATCCCAGGAGGAAAGCCATGAAAATTTCACGCCGGTCGCTGGTGCTCGGCGGCATAGCCGCACCTTTCGCCGCGCAAGTTGCCGCACAAGCTCAGACATGGCTTTCCGGCATCATCAAGATCATCGTGCCATTTCCACCCGGCGGCACGACCGATCCCATCGCGCGCATGGTCCAGCCCGGCCTGCAAACGAGGCTCGGCGCAACTTTGATCGTCGAAAATAAGCCGGGCGCGTCCGGCAGCGTCGGCACCGGCCTAGTGGTGAAATCACCGCCCGACGGCAACACCTGGCTGTTCGTGTTCGACACCCATGCCGTGAATCCGTTTCTGTTCAATCTACCCTTCGACACCGCCAAGGACCTCGATCCGGTGATGTTGATCGGGACCGCCCCGAACGTACTCGCCACGCACCCGTCGCGGCCATTCAAATCGTTTCCGGACGTGGTCGCCACGGCCAAGGCGAAACCGGACACCATCACCTACGCCTCAGTCGGCAGCGGCAGTGGTGGTCATCTGACCATGACGCTGCTCGCCAAGCGCGCCGGCTGCAAACTCGTGCACGTGCCGTATAAAGGCGGCGGTCCAGCGATGAACGATGCCATTGCCGGCCATGTCGATATGATCATCGGCAGCGCCGCGTTGTGTATGCCGCAGATAAAGGCGAAAAATATTCGTCCATTGATGCAGACCGGCAAAACCCGGGTTCCCTCGCTGCCGACAGTGCTGACCGCGATCGAGAGCGGCTTTGCCGGCTTCGAGTCCTACGCATGGTGGGGCGTGTTCGCGCCGGCCCATACGCCGAAGCCGATCGTCGAACGCTTCGCCGCTGCGCTCGGCGAGTCCCTGCGCGAGGCGACTGTCAGCAAGATGCTCACCGAAAATCTTCAGGTCACGCTCCGCATGGGCAGTCCTGAAGATGAAGCAAAATTCCTCGCCGAGCAGATGGCGTTGTGGGGGCCGGTCGTTAAGGAAAACAATATCAAGTCTGACTGATTTGAAATTTTTGACGGCGGGCGGTGTTTACATTTGGAGCACCGCCTGCCGTAGAAATGCCTTGCTCGCGTGCAACACGGGGCATCATGCCAGCATTTTCCCGCCGCGCGTTCCTGACCGGTCCCCTGCTCGCCGCCGGCTGCGCCGCGTTGCCGGTGGCGGGACGCGCCGCCGCGCCCGCGGCCAAGGCGCAAGGCCCCGGTATCTACCGCTATAAGCTCGGCGACTTTCAGCTCACCGCGCTCTACGACGGCATCTGGCAAATTCCGATCGACGACAAGTTCGTGCGCAATGCCAGCGCCGCGGCGGTGAACGAGGCGCTCGCCGCGGCTTTCCTGCCCCCGAGCGTACTGCCGATTTCATTCACCGCGCTCTTGGTGAACACCGGCGACAGACTGGTGTTGATCGACACCGGCACCGCCGGGCAGATCGCCGATAGCGCCGGCTTCATGAACGCCAACCTGGACGCTGCCGGGATTACGCCCGGCTTGATCGACACGATCGTCATCTCGCATTTCCATCCCGACCATATCGACGGCATCAAGACCAAAGACGGCGGCAAGGTATTCGCCAATGCCGAGATTCTAGTGCCGGAGCCGGAGTGGAAATTCTGGATGGACGACGGCAACATGAGCCGAGCGACCGGCGCGGTGCATCGCTATTTCCTGAACGCGCGCCGTATTTTCAAGGATATCGCCAAAGAGGTGCGGCCGTTCCAGCCCGGCGCCGAGATCATGCCCGGCATCGTCTCGCTTCCGGCCTACGGCCACACTCCCGGCCACACGGCTTTCGGGATCTATTCGGCCAACAAATCGATGCTGGCGATGAGCGACACCGCGCGCGAGCCGTGGCTGTTCGTCCGCCATCCGGAATGGCAGCCGAGCTACGACATGGATGGGCTGCTGGCGGCCAAAACGCGCGCCGTGATGCTCGACCGCGCGGCCGCCGACCGCATGCTGGTCGAGGCCTACCACTTCCCGTTCCCGGCCTGCGGCCACATCGTCAAAAGCGGCGCCGGCTTCGACCT
>DAIMKK010000442.1:0-2642 GCA_036721745.1 Pseudolabrys sp.
CCGCGTTAAGCTGAAAAGGTTGTACCCTCGGTTTGAATGACTCGGGGCACTAGTTCCATGCGGCAATCCGCTTGGACGGGGGGCGTCAGCGCAACGATTTGCGCCTGTGTAGAGGTGAAGCATGACGGCCATCAGACCCGAGCGGCTTGCTGCGGATAAGAGGGGCTCCGAGAAGACCGGTCCGGAACAATACGCTCCGAACCGCAGCCTCCCGGAAAAACTCGGCGAGGTCGACCAAGCGGCGGCGGCCGCGTTCGAGGGTGAGATCCGTGAGTTCGTGCGGCGCGACGTTGCAACTTTGCGCCGGCAACGTAACGAAACCGATGCGCCACCCGACCCGGCCGCAGAAAACCTGAACGCGCTGATCCGGCGCGTCGCCGGCGCCTCGATGGAGGAGATCGACCGCGTCATACTCGAGCTGCAAGGCGTGCGCGACATGTTGCGTAGCGAGGGCGAACGCGTCAGCCGCGAGCTCGCCGGCTATGCCAGCCTGAGCCATGCCTCGATGACCGCGATGAAGGTCATCGGCGACAGCCTCAAGCAATGGAAAGATGCGCCGATCAATAATGGCCGGCGCAGCGCAAGCTGACGCTCACTGCCATCGCCGGGCTTTTATCTTGACGCATGATCTTATCCGAAAACCGGTTCCCACTTTTCGGGATCATGCGCTGCCGGCGATGGCAGAAGCTGCATTACGAACCGATCTCGTCGACCACAATTCGGGTCGCGGGCCTAACCAGAAAAACCTTATCCTTGCTTTTGACGTAAGCCAGCGCCTGCACGCCGTTAATGCCGCTCACGCTCGCAGGCAATGGGTGCATTTCGTTTAAGGCTTGATTCACGCTCAGTTCACCCGCCGGTGCGAGCGTCCCGGCGTCTGCGGCGGCGGGTGTCTTGTCCGCCATCACCGCTTGATAAATCTGCTGGCGGTCCTGATCGCTCAGTGACAGCGGCCAAGCCATGATAGGCATATGGTCGAGGATGTCGTTACGCTGAGAGAATTTGGCCGGCATGGTTTGCCCGGTCGCACCAATCGGCCCGGACGGCGCCGCCGCGGATGAAGCCGAACCTTTGGCCGATGAACCGGAGCCGGTGGTGGTGTTGCTCTGGTCGACGTCGACCGTTTCCGGCCCGCCGCTGGCATTTTCGGACTCCCGTCGCGCGCCGTCGTGCTTGGGCGACGTCGACTCGGTGTTCGGCATCGGTTGCGGCGGCGTGCCGCCAAGCGCGGGCTGGTCCGAATCCGGCATCATCTTCGCCGCGCGCGCCTGCGCGGGCGTCGGAATTGGTCGCGCTGGCGCACTGCTGGGCACAACGTCATCGAAGCCGCGATTGATCTGACCGGTATCGGGCGTGAAGCCTGGGTTGGTCTGCGCGGCCACATCGTTGCCGGCAAAGGCGGCGGCGGGCTTGGGCTCAATCGCGAGCGCGATGGCGGCCGCGCATGCCGCCGCTCGTAGCAGATGGTGATATTTCATTGGGAGCCTCCTCCGGCATTCCCAATGCAACGGCTGAGCACCCCGGTAGGTTGCATTAATTCGGTGGGAAAGCCCGGCCCCGCGCCCACGCAGGCTGTGGATTGCCGGGACAGCGGAACCGGCAACCTCCGCTGCACGATTGCGCGACCTACAGTCGCCACGTTCGAAAGCGGCCAATGTCGAATGCGGCCGCTGCCAGTCGAGACTGCTGCGACAGGCGACAGAAGCGGCCTCGGCTTCGGGCAATCCTCCCATAAACTAAACCCCGCCACGGCGGGGTTCTTTTGCGAGGACGAACCGGGGGTTTCAGGTCAATTGGCGGGGACTTTGCGCGGCAGCGGATAGTCTTCGCTCTCGTACAGCCGGCGGATGCCGTTGCCGTCGAAACGCTTTTCCTCGACCTCAAGATAGGCCCCGAGCAGCAATTCCGGCGGCAATTCCTCGATCGCGAAACGGATGGCCTCCGCCGCGGTCGGAAAACGCTTGTATCCGATCGGGCGGCGCGATTTACGGCTGCGGCTGGGAAATAACTCGGACGGGGCCCGATAGTTGATCATCGACATCAGTACTAACTCCTCACCGCACAATATGGCCCTTTGGCAGCGAAAAATCCAGCGGCCACGGCCCCGCGCAGGCTAAAGCGCCCCGCTAAGGTAAATTCAATGCTTTGAAAAAGAACGGCCCGATGCCGTAGCACCGGGCCGTTACCACCTTGCGTTGATCCGTTTAGTCGGCGAAGTCGGCTACCACTTCGCTGGTGGCCGGATCGATCAGCACCACGTGGTTGTTTACCCGCATGTATCGGTAAGACCTGACCGCCGGTACTTCGACAGCGACGTCGTCCGGGACCTCATAAAGCCGCGCGCCCTGCGGCACCTGAGTACCGACGCGGTATTCGACCGCCGGTGGCGCCGTTTCGACCGGCTCGCGCACGATGGTGCGATAGATCGTGCGCCGCTGCACAGGCGTGAGTGCGAGCGGTTGCGTGGTCACGATGGTCCGCGTCTCGACCGGCTCGCGCGTGATCACCGTGGTCTGCGCGCTCGCACTGCCAACGCCGGCGAGCAATGCCGCAGCGATCGCGACATGGCGAAAATGTGTCATGAGTTCCTCCTGCCTGTTATGGCTTCGAGGACAGAAAACGTTCGCCGCGATGATGCGTTC
>DAIMKK010000442.1:2652-2958 GCA_036721745.1 Pseudolabrys sp.
GCAGTTTCGCGCTGAGCACGGCGATGCGCCGCTGCGCCTCGCCTTGCGTGAGATTGAGCTTGAACGCGTCCGGTTCGTAAGCGTCGATGGCGAGCTGCTTGAGCAGCGCCGCCTGTTCGGCGGTCATCGGCAGCGCGGTGGCGGGCTTTCGTTTTGCGGGCATGGCCCTGACACAATGAACAGAGCCGCGCCCATTCATTAAGATCAAGACTTATTTCGGCCCTGACCGCCGCCGTAATGGCAACTCGAACTTTGCCGGCACCGAGCGCCGCAAGGGCGGCAATGCCGAGGTCATCGAGCAGGTTC
>DAIMKK010000443.1:0-2940 GCA_036721745.1 Pseudolabrys sp.
AAAGCATCCGGTTTCGCAATCGCTATTTGCGGCACGACACCGAACATTACGCGACACCGGCCTTTGACTACCTTGCTTCCCGGCCCGAGATCGATGCCAAGCGCATCGGCATCATGGCGATCAGTCTAGGGGGCTACTACGCACCGCGCGCGGCGGCCTTCGAGCAGCGCTTTGCCTGCTGTCTCGCCTGGGGCGCGCAATGGGACTACCAGAAAATCTGGCGCGACCGTTTCGAGCGTCTGGCGAAGGCGGACACGCCGTCGCTCTCGGTCGCCTCGCAGCACATTTCGTGGGTGTTGAATGCGGCCTCGCAGGACGATGCGCTCAAGCGGCTCGAGCCGTTCAAACTCGACGGCGTGGTGCAGAAAATCACCTGTCCGTTCCTGATGCTGCACGGGGAGGGCGACGAGCAGATTCCCTTGCCCGAAGCGCGCAAATGCTTCGACGCCGTCGGCTCGAAGCAGAAGACTTTCAAGCTATTCACCCGCGACGAGGGCGGCTATCACCACTGCCAGATCGACAACCAGAGCATCTGCTCGGCCTATATGTGGGACTGGCTCGAACAAGTCTTGCAGCCGGCGCGCTAACGCGCCGGCCGTAGCGAGCTCACGTCACTGGTTGACGTGAATGTTGTTGTCGCGGATCACCTTGCCCCAGCGCGCGATTTCGCTCTTGAGGAATTTTTCGCCCGCGGCCGGCGTGCGCATGTCCTTGGGAAACGCCTCCACGCCGGTATCCGCCCACATCTTGAGGACCTCCGGATCGCTGGCGACGTCGTTGACCGCCGCGTTCAACGTCTTGATCACCGCGTCCGGCGTTTTGGACGGGGCAAACATCCCCTGCCAATAGTGGATAGCGAACTTCGGCCCTAGCAGGTCGACCATGCTGTCGGCGGTGGGAAATTCCGGCATCTTGCCTTTCTGCGTGACGCCATAGGCCTTGAGCTTGCCGGCCTTGACCAGCGGCATCATCTGCTGCGGCGTGCCGATCATGAAATCGACGTGGTTGCCTAGGACATCCGTCACCGCCGGTACGCCGCCGCGATAGGGAATTTCGTCGAACGTCACCTTGGTCTCCTGCGCGAACAGGCGCGACGTGAGGTGCCCGGTAGTGCCGAAGCCCGGCAGGGCCTCTTTCAAGTGCTCCTTCTTCATCAGGGCGATCAGCTCCTTGAGCGAGTTCGGTGCCAGGCCCGGGCGTCCGACCACAACCAACGGATTGCGGTTGATCATAATCACCGTCTTGAAGTCCTTGAGCGTGTCGAACGGCAAGGTCTTGAACAGCGTCGGGTTCGCGGAAATCTGCAGGTTGTGCAGCAGCAGCGTGTAGCCGTCGGGGTCCGCCTTGGCGACCTTGTTGCTGGCGATGATGGTGCTGCCGCCGGTCACGTTTTCGACAATGAAATTCTGCCCGAACTTCTTCGATAGCTTTTCTGTGACCACTCGCGCGAGCTGGTCGGTGGGCCCGCCGGCCGGGTAGGGTACGACGATGGTGACGGTACGTTTCGGATAGTCTTGCGCCGAAACCGGCGCCGCGACGACAAAGAGGCCAAGAACGGCCAATGCAACGGTAGCTATGCGCCTCATGATAATTCCTCCCTGAGTTTTGATCTTTTGGAAGGAAGCTTACCCCTCGGGAATGACCGGCAACAAGAGGTAAGGCTGCTTGCCAGCGGCGATGTGCAGCGTATTTTGGCAAGCGAAAATCTTACGGTTTTGATCGTCCGGGTCGATATGCAGAAACGGGCCGACGCCCTTCATCGGGTAGGGCGCATGGGGCAGTGCGGCGTCGCTACCGTCCACTTCGTAGTCCTTGCCCCGCACCGTGAGCGCAAGCCGGTAGCCGGGCGGCACCACGATCGAGGTCGGCCAGATTTCGATATCGAGTTCAACCGGTTCGTCGGGCTTGAGCGGCCATTCCTCATCGTGCGTGTGCCAGGGCCGGTAGGGCCGCGACAGAGTGGGATCGAGCTTGCGATGCGAGGCGCGCAGCCAGCCCAGTCCGACCGGCGTGCGCGGGTCGTTGGAGCCTATGAACGTAACGTCCTTACCGGCCGGGTCGATGAGGCGCAGCACCAGGAAGAGGTCGGCATCGGTGGTTTCCGACGACACCCAAAGCTTGGCCGCCACCGGGCCGGTGATCTCGAGGTTCTTCGATGATGGCGGCGTGCGGAAAGTAAGGCCGTCACCCGTCGTCTCATAGCTCAACGTTGTCGCGGCCGCTGGGGCGTCGACGCCAAGGCTTTGCCCATCGGGCTGCAGGAAATATTTCGTCCATTGCGTGCGTGCGAGCGGCCACTCGTTCTCCGCGCGCAGAACGAATTTCTCGCCGGGGTGCCGGATGTTGAGCGAGACGCGCGGCTGCTTGCTCCAGCCGGTGTCCTCGCCCTTGAGAAAATGACTGAAGAAACATTTCTGCAGCGCTTCGCCGTAATCGCTGTAGAAATGCGTGAAATGGGTATCGCCGTGCACCTCCAGCCATTTCTGCTGGGAACCGGCAGCGAGCCAGCCTTCGAAATTTCCGCGCGTGTGCAGGCCCACGCCGCCCCAATTGGCCGCCGATAGCAAGGGTGCCTCGATCCGGGCGGCATCAGCGGTGCGCGCGGCGTAGTAATCATCGCGCAGCCGGTGGCGCTTGGCTTCGCCCGGCGTGTCGGCGCAAATCTTGGTAAGTTCTTCTTTGGGCAGGGTCTCGGGTCCGGCGACCGGCTCGCCGGTCACCAGGCTTTTGGCGCCGCGGTTTCCGACGCCATGCTGCACGCTCGCCACTTGGCGCGGGTGCCAGCTCTTCAGAAAATCGCACAGGATTCCGCCGTGGTGGGTTAGCTCGCGGTAATAGTCTGACGAGCCTTCCCAGATGCACAGCGCCGCGAGATGCGGCGGTCTTAGCGCACCGACGTTCCACTGATTCATCGCGTAGTACGAGATGCCATTGATGCCG
>DAIMKK010000444.1:0-2932 GCA_036721745.1 Pseudolabrys sp.
CGGATCTGACCGTGATCCTTGTCATGCGGCACGTTGTTGCCCGGCTGGCCAACCTCCAGATAGAGCTTGTTGTCGGGGCCGATAGCAATGAACTTCCAGCCATGCGCCTCGTCCTTGGGCAGATCCTTGTAGATCACCGTCGGCTTCGGCGGCTTGTCGAGCTGGACCTCGATATTGTCGATCTTGGAGATCTGCGACAGCTCGGCGATGTAGAGCGTGCCTTTGTGGAAGGCGAGACCATTCGGGCGATAGAGACCCTCGGCGACCGTCTTGATCTCGGTCTTACCGTCCTTCTTGACGATGGCGGTGACCTTGTTGCCGAAGCGGGTACCGACGAACACGGTGCCCTTGTCGCCGATGCGCAGTGAGCGCGTGTTGGCGATGCCGCTGGCATAGACTTCGATGTGGAAACCGGGCGGCAGCTTGAGTTTGGCGGTCGGCAGCTTGTCGGCCGCCGCCGGGATCGGCGGAGGCGCGACCGGCGCCAGCTTGGCGGCGGCTGGGTTGCCCTCGGGGCGGCCGATCAGCGGCGAGCCGGGCGGCAGCGGTGCGGCTGCTGGCGGTGCAGCGGCGGGCGGAGCGGATGCAGGCTGAGCGAGAAGCGGGGCGGCCGTTAGAAGGCCAGCGATCGTGCCGGCAAGCAATAGGCTACGCCGGGCGGTGACATGCGAAATCATCGAAGTCCTCCCTGATGCGGAGGCGCTTGACCCGCGGGATCGATCGAGAACGGCCCCGGAGCGCGCCCCCATCAGCTCCAAGTCTCCACCATTTGACCCCTGGGTTGCAATCGGGGGTCTACCAATTCCGCGTGATCAAGAATGCCTATAATCGTAGGCCTTATCCTCGCGCACCGCGGCCAGTTGCTCGACCAAAGCATGGCGTGGCGAGAGACGGCAGACCGGGTCGGCGGCGCGGGCGTCCCCGGCGATTAGAAATGCCTGACAACGGCAACCGCCGAAATCCTGCTCACGGCGCTCGCAGCTCTTGCACGGCTCCTGCATCCAGCCAGTGCCGCGGAACGCCATAAAGGCGGGCGAGGACCGCCAGATATCGGCCAGCGAGTGCTCGCGCACGGTCCAGAATTCGAGCTCAGGGATGACCTCGGCGGCGTGACAGGGCAACACGCGGCCGGCCGGCGTGACATTGAGCGAGCGGCGGCCCCAGCCGCCGACACAGGGCTTGGGGAAGCGCGCGTAATAATCCGGCACCACCGCGTCGATGACGATGCGGCCATGATGTTTCGTGCGCAATTGCTCGACCTGGCGCACCGCCTTATCGACCTGTTCGCGCGACGGCATCAGCGCGGCGCGGTTCTTCAGCGCCCAACCGTAATATTGCACATGCGCGATTTCGACCCGCGTGGCGCCAAGGCTCAGCGCCAGTTCCACCATCGGCTCGATGCGGCCAATATTGGCGCGATGCACTACCATGTTGACCGTGAGCGGCAGGCCGAGCTTGACGACCTCGACCGCGAGCGCCCGCTTGCGCGCCGAGGCGCCGTCGTAGCCGGCGATATGATCGGCGGACTTTTGCTCGCTGTCCTGGATGGAGATCTGCACGTGATCGAGGCCGGCATCGGCGAGCGCGGCCAAGATTTGCGGTGTCAGGCCGACCGCCGAGGTGATTAGATTAGTATAGAGACCGGCCTCGCGAGCGGCCTTGACGATGTCGGCGAGGTCGCGCCGCGCCGCCGGCTCGCCGCCGGATAGATGCACCTGCAAGACGCCCAAGGCCGCCGCTTCGCGGAACACGCGGGCCCAGGTGGCGGTGTCGAGTTCGTCGGCGCGATTGTCGAGCGCGAGCGGGTTCGAGCAATAAGGACAGCCAAGCGGACAGCGATGCGTCAGCTCGGCCAGCAGGCCAAGGGGGGCAGGCAGTGCGTCTTGCGTGGCCACGCTAAAGCTCCAGCAACTTCTTGTCCGCCAGCGAGGCGAGCAGCTTCACCACGTCGGCATGGATTCGCTCGCGCGGCGCGTTGAAGGTCTTGGCGAGATTGTCGACAATTTGCGCCACCGTCGCCTCGCCGGTGCAGCGCTTGAGGATTTCGTGCGCTATCGCGTCGGCCTTGAACACGCGCTCCGGCGCCAACAATATCCAGCCACCCTGCGCCTCGTTGTGCGTGAGCCGCACGCCGCGCGGTAGGCGCGGCTGCACGTCGTCCGGGACCTGGGTTGCGCTCTGTTCGCTCATTTATTGTCCGGTGCGAAAGCGCCCGCTGGCACATGGCCGGGTGACACGTAGGCGTGAGACAGCGCGTCCAGCATCGACCACAGCACGCTGCATTTGAATTCGAGCGCGGCCAACACCGCCTGCTGCTGCTCGGGCGTCTTGGCGTTTTGCTTGACGTAATTGAGGGCGAAATCGGCGTCGCGCTGGGCCTGCGGTGGACGCTTGTCGAAATAGGAGAGCGTTTCGCGGGTGACGAACGGGTAATTCGCCAGCATCCCGGCCATGCGCTCGCCGATGATGACGGGCGAGAACATTTCCGTCAGCGAGGATGCAACCGCCTCCAGCAGCGTCTTTTCGCGCACGAAGCGCACGTAAGCCTCGACGGCAAAACGCGTGCCGGGCAGCAAGCCGCGCAGCGAGGTAACGTAATCGCGGTCGAGTCCGAGCCCGTCGGTGAGCATGAGCCAGCGCGCGATGCCGCCGTCGCCTTCGCGCTCGCCGTCATGATCGACCAGACGCGAGCGCCACTCGCGGCGCACGGCGCTGTCGTCGCAGCGCGCGATCAGGCTGGCGTCCTTGATCGGGATCATGGCTTGATAATAATAACGATTGAGCGCCCAGGCCTGCACCTGCCCCTTCGAGCATTTGCCGCCGTGCAACAGCGCGTGGAACGGATGCAGGCGGTGATAGCGCCGCTCGCCGATCTCGCGCAGCGCGGCTTCAAGCTTGTCGGGCGAGAGCAATTTCCCAACGCGATCTCCAT
>DAIMKK010000445.1:0-761 GCA_036721745.1 Pseudolabrys sp.
ATTTGAGTGACGCAGAACTGAGGGCGCAGGGGCGGCACAAGTCTGCCAAGGTTCTCCCGACCTACGCCAAGCGGACTATGAAGCAGGTCGCAGCCGGGGCCAAGAAGCGGCGCTCGACCAGAACAGATGGCGGACATTTGTCAGAATGAGCAACACCACCCTTGTCAGAATGGCCGGATCGACATGACGCAAGTGCTTAAAAAGATTGGAGCGGGTGAAGGGAATCGAACCCTCGTCATCAGCTTGGAAGGCTGTTGCTCTACCATTGAGCTACACCCGCGGAACGCAAAGCACTCTTACCGGAAATCGCGCCCGCCTACTTTGCTTCGCAGCTCCAGCGCGGCAGCCTGCGCGCAAGCTGGCTAGCCGAGCCGTAGCCTACGAAACAGATGAAGGTGGTGGGAGAGGTAGGACTCGAACCTACGAAGGCATAGCCAGCGGATTTACAGTCCGCCCCCTTTGCCGCTCGGGACACTCTCCCTTAGAAGCCGCCGCACCGTATTGATCAGATGAGAAAAACGGCCCGCTCCGGCCGGAATTCGCGCGTTTTATGGGCAGCCACCCGGGTTAAGTCAATGGAGGCTGTTCCGCATGCAGTTGATCAAGTAAGGCACAGCGATGGCAATACGACCCCCCACCGGCCGACCCCGTCCCAGTGCCAAACCTGGCGCCACCCGCCAGCGGTCGATTGGCGCCGGAGCATCTGCACGGTGCCTTTGAGGACTGTCAACGGCGTGCGCAGGTCGTGGGACGCGATGGCG
>DAIMKK010000445.1:771-2918 GCA_036721745.1 Pseudolabrys sp.
GCACTTCGAGCGCGCCCGCCGCGATAGCCTGCGGCCCGCCGCCGACGGCCCGGTGGTCATGTATGGCTGGCATACCGTGACCGCGGCGCTACGGAACCCGGCGCGGCGCTTGCGCAAGCTGCTCGCCACCGAGAACGCTGCGCGGCGCTTGACCGACGAGGGCATAGCATCGCCCATTACGCCGGAACTGGTGCGCCCTTCAGCGATCGCCGAACGGCTGACGCCGGACGCTGTGCATCAGGGCCTCTATCTGGAAGCCGATCCGCTGCCCTCGCCCGCGGTCGAGGATTTGCCGGCGCACGGCGTGGTGCTGGTGCTCGACCAGATCACCGATCCACACAATGTCGGCGCCATCTTCCGTTCGGCCGCCGCATTCGCCGCCTCGGCCATCGTGACCACGCAGCGCCACAGCCCGGACGCCACCGGCGCGCTCGCCAAGGCCGCCTCCGGCGCGCTCGAATTTGTGCCGCTGGTCAGCGTGCAGAACCTCGCGCGCGGACTGGCCGCGCTCAAGCAGAGCGGTTTCCTGGTGGTTGGCCTCGACTCGAGCGGCGAGGCCGATCTCTCTGCTTTGCCCTTGCGCGCGCCGCTCGCGTTGGTGCTCGGCGCCGAGGGCAAAGGCCTGCGCCAGCTCACCAAGGAAACCTGCGATCATGTCGCCCGCATCGCATTGCCCGGCGAGATCAAGAGCCTGAACGTATCGAATGCCGCGGCGCTCGGGCTCTACGTTGCCCATCGGCGCTTGGTGGACGGACCATAAAATGCGAACGGCGGGCCCCCAGCCCGCCGCCCGCGTCCCACGATCTTATCTAGCGATCTAATTCGCCGGCGCGTCGACCTTCCTTCCGCGTCCTTTGCGGAATAGCCGGATGTTCATGCGATCCGGCCCGATGATGGTGACTTCGGCCTCGGCGCGGATGACGCGCTGCTGGCTGCTTTCGCGCGGCGCATCGGCGTCTTCGACCACCACGGGCGCCTCGCGCACGATGCGCGTCGTGTTGATGATCCTGCGGTCGGCGTAACCGCCGAAGCCACTCACGTAAGGATAGCGGGGCAAGCGGTAGGGACTCGCAAAGACGTTCGGCGCCAACTCGACGGCGACATAAGACCGTTCGCGCGGCAAGGCGTACCGGTGGTGATGGTGCGAATAATAATACTGGTCGTGCGACGCCCGCTGGCAACGACAAGGATCCAACCAAGAGGCCTGTGCGGCGACCGGCAGCATGCCGGCGGCGATGACGGCGATTAGAACGAATTTGCGCGGGCGATCGATCATGATGTTCATCCGACTGGACATGCTTTCAAAGTTTCAATGCTTGTGGATTCGGTGGGAGCCGTGCGCGTACGATCTATGCCGGGCAGTAGACTGTCTGTCGGGCTGGCTTCCGTCCTGGATCGCGAGCGGCTGCACGTTGGCGGACACGATGTGCTCGAACGCCCAATTGTTCGACCAGGAACGGCGAAACGTCTTCGCCGGCTTCATCGGACGGCTGACGGCCGACAGATTTTCGTAGCGGCCCATGCGCGGCAGGATGCCGGTCGCCGGGAAATAATGGTGATAGCGCCATGGTGCGTCCCAATAGGCACGCACGACGACGCCGGGCTGGTCGTCATAGAGCCACAACATTTCACTGCGTTGGCCGTATTCGAAATATCTCCCGGGAGAGCCGGTTGGAAAATCGGCCGCGCGCGCGGCGCTGCCGGCGGCGATGCCAAAACCCAACATTGAGATGGCGAGCAGAACGCGCATCCGGACCGTCTCCAATAAATCCGAATGCAATTTACACGAAAGCTTTACTTTGCCGCGTGCGATCCAAAGGTAACATTAATTGCCGCAGCGCCTTGAACATGGCTGAATTGCCGACATCTTCGAGGAACGATCTCCAGCTGGCCAGCGACCATCGCAACCATTAAAGTTAATCGCCCGTGCCCCACCGCCGACCGCCCACCGTTTCCGCCAAACCTTCGTCGCCGCCGCGCACGGGTTTCCGCGAGCGTTATGATGAGATCGAAGCCCATCGCGCCGCACTGGTCACGCGGCTGATCTCGCTCGGCGAAGCCGGCCAGCGCCATCCCGGCTACAGACGCGCGTACACATTGCTCAATGCAACGTTCCGCAAGGCGAAGCTGGCGCAGCGGCTGGCGGT
>DAIMKK010000446.1:0-2905 GCA_036721745.1 Pseudolabrys sp.
ATCCGCGCGCTGCTCGCCTCAGGCGCCGACAAGGTGTCGATCAACACCGCGGCGGTGAACCGGCGCGCCTTTGTCAAGGAAGCCGCGGAGAAATTCGGCGACCAGTGCATCGTGGTCGCGATCGACGCCAAGCAGGTGTCGCAAAACGGCGAGCGGGCGCGCTGGGAAATCTTCACCCATGGCGGACGCATTCCGACCGGCATCGATGCGGTCGGCTACGCCAAGGAAGTCGTTTCGCTCGGCGCCGGCGAAATCCTGCTCACCTCGATGGATCGCGACGGCACAAGGCGCGGCTTCGACATCGCGCTCACGTGCGCTGTGGCGGACGCGGTGAGCGTGCCGGTGATCGCCTCCGGCGGGGTCGGCTCGCTCGAGCACATGGTGGCGGGCATCCGCGACGGCCATGCTACCGCGGTGTTGGCCGCCTCGATCTTCCACTTTGGCGAGCACAGCGTGCGGGAAGCGAAGGCCTTTATGGCCAAAGCCGGTCTGCCGATGCGGCTCGATCCGTGATAAAGGACCGCCCATGAGGAAATTCAAACTGGTCGATCTGGAAAAGCGGGTGCACGAACGCGCCAAGGCGAGCGCCAAGGAATCCTATACCCTCGCACTGCTCGATAAGGGCGTCGTGCACTGCGCCAAGAAGCTGAACGAAGAGGCCTTCGAAACCGGTCTGGCTGCCGTGCAGGAAAGTAAGCGTCGCGTGATCGCGGAAGCGAGCGACCTTCTCTATCATCTGCTGGTCGTGCTGAAAGCGCGCAGCGTCACGCTGGCGCAGGTCGAGGCCGAACTCGGCAAACGCACGAAGCAGAGTGGGCATCAGGAAAAAGCGGCGCGGAAGAAGCGCATATGATCCCGAAAAGTGGGAACCGGTTTTCGGATAAGATCATGCGCAAAGAGAAAATAACTTGATGGAACAACGCACCGAAGAAACGCTATCTCCCTACCGCACGTTCTCGCGCGCGGAATGGGCGGCGTTGCGCGAGGACACGCCGATGACGCTGACCTCGGAAGAGGTCACGCGCCTGCGCTCGCTGCACGACCGGCTCGACATCAAGGAAGTCGAAGACATTTATCTATCGCTGTCGCGGCTGCTGTCGCTCTATGTGGCGGCGACGCAGCGGCTATTCCGCGCGCAGGAACGCTTCCTCGGCACCGAAGACGTGAAGATGCCGTTCATCATCGGCGTCGCCGGTTCTGTGGCGGTCGGAAAGTCCACCACCGCGCGCGTGCTGCAAGCCTTGCTGGCGCGCTGGCCGAACGTACCCAAGGTCGACCTCATCACCACCGACGGCTTTCTTTATCCGAATTCGATCCTCGAGCGCGAAGGCCTGATGGAGAAAAAAGGCTTTCCGGAAAGCTACGACCTGCCGGCGCTGTTGCGTTTCCTCACCGACGTGAAGGCTGGGCGCCGCCCGGCGCGCGCGCCGGTCTATTCGCATCTCACTTATGACGTGACGCCGAACCAATGGGTCGAAGTGGACCGCCCGGACATCCTCATCGTCGAAGGCTTGAACGTGCTGCAGACCGGCCGCCTGCCGAAGGACGGCAAGGCAATCCCGTTCGTGTCGGACTTTTTCGATTTCTCGGTCTATCTCGACGCCGACGAGGACGTGCTCAAATCGTGGTACGTAGACCGCTTCTTGACGCTGCGCAGCACCGCGTTCCGAGATCCGAAATCGTACTTTCATCGCTATTCGAATTTGTCGGATGCAGAGGCCATTGAAACCGCGGCGTCGATCTGGACGCGCATCAATCTGGTAAATCTGCACGAAAATATCATTCCGACGCGCCAGCGCTCCGACCTCATCCTGAAGAAGGTCGCGAGCCACCAGGTCGAGGACGTGTCGCTAAGAAGGCTGTAGAGTATGATCCCGAAAAGTGGGAACCGGTTTTCGGATAAGATCATGCTCAAAGAAAAACTTTTACGCCGCCCGCCGGCTCACGGCGAAGTGCTCGACGTAGCGCTTCTTGATCACCTCGACCGGCAATACGATCAGCACGTCGGTGGTGCCGAATTCGTGGTCGACCACCGCGCCGTCGCCGATATAGGCGCCGATCCGCAGATAGCCCTTGATCAGCGGTGGCAACACACGCAGCGCTTCCTTCGGATCGATCGCTTCGCTCGATATCCGGTTCATCTCGATATAGCGCTCGGGCAAAGCGCGGGCACGCCAGGCTTCCGGCGCGCGCGCGTAGTGATGCAGAAACGACAGCGGCATCGCCAGCTGCTTGGGATCGGTGCCGTCGAGGCTGGCGCAGCCGAACATGACGTCGGTGCGGTTTTGCCGCAGATAGCCCGCGATGCCGTACCACAGCAGCTCGACCGTGCGCTTGTTGCGATAGGGCGCCAGCACGCAGGAGCGCCCGAGCTCGAGAAATTGCAGATTGCCGTGGCGCGCGATCAGTCCGCCGATGTCGAATTCCGCGGAGGTGTAGAAGCCGCCAAACTCCTCCGCCATCGGCTGCCGCAGCAGCCGGTAGGTGCCGACCACCGCCGGCCGATTGGCGTTCTGGCCATCGCGCGCGGCATGATCGAGTACCAGCAAGTGATCGCAGATCGCGTCATAGGCGTCGACGTCGCGGCGCGCGAACAGCCGGCCCGGATTAGCGAGGGCCGGGCCCTCCTGGTAGAAAACGCGATAGCGCAATTTCTGCGCTTGACGCACTTCGGTGGCGGTCTGCGCCAGCCGCACCTCGAGCGGGCCGAGGCGGCCCAGGCTCTGCGTGGGGCGATGCGTACGCGCCGCCCAGGCTTGCAAACCGCCATAGGCTTGCAGCGCCGAAATCAGGCCGGGAACGGCGGGCGGGGGACGGAAACGTTCGAGCAGATTGCGCGGTGGGTAAAGGCTGTCGCGGCGTGCCATGGGGTTTTGGCTCCATTTCGGCGCGAAAACGGGGCGAT
>DAIMKK010000447.1:0-2896 GCA_036721745.1 Pseudolabrys sp.
CCCCTACATTATGCAGTCCAAGAATTTTGAGATCGCGCGGATGGCTTTCCACCGTGCCGATGGGCGCCTCGTCGGTGACGACGTAGCCGGAGCTCATCTGATATTCGAAAATGTTGCGCCGGGGCGTGAGCAGAACGGGATCTCTTCCGAAATTGAGCAGCGGAGGCAAAGGCAGCGCGGTGCCGCATGCGACGCAACTCAATCCGCGCTGTTGCATGGCGCGATCGACGCCGTGAGCAAATCCGCAGGCCGGACAGTTCACCGTCGATTCCCTCAAATGGACAAGCGCGCTACGCCACTCGCTCTCGAGCGGCCGGTCCTGCACCCGCGTCAGCCCTTGCGTGAAGACGCGGACGAACAATGTGCGCATGCGATCGGTCATTGCCGCCCAGCGCGCGACCACCCAGTCGTGAACTTTGGGCAGCGGACCGTTGGCGTCGGAATGCGGATCGAAAAGAAAACATGGGTCCTGGCCATATAATTTCATTTCCAGGGCCTGATCCATCACTCCGGCCTGCGCCTCGCGCTTGCCGTCGAGCGGATGCCAATTGAAGATCATGTAAAAAACAGCACCGCCATCGAGTAAAGGTCGGTCTTGGTCGACGGCAAAGTCTCGCGGCGCACGACTTCCGGCGCCATGAATTTGCGGGTGCCGTTGACGCCGCCCGGCTCGCCGTCGACCGCTATATTGTCGGCGTCGCAGATCTGGATGGTGCCGCGCTCGGCGTCGATAAAGAAGCCGCCAAAATTGATGTCCTGATAGCAATAGCCGGTCGCGTGCAGCCGCTGAAAACTCGTGGCGATGTCAAAACATGCGGTGGCGCGGATTTCGAGCGACGGGTTGATGCCGCGCGGCGGCGCCACAAACATATCTTTGAGCGGCCGGCGGTCGCTGCTGATCAATGGCATGACGTAGCCGAAGCTCGGCGAGCCCTCGATCTCGGCGAAATCGAGCGGCCAGAGGAAGCTCTGGTCCGGCGGTCCCTGCCTGACCATGCGCGCGATACGCGCGCGTAGCGTTACATCCGCAAGCGCCACATGCGCGTGATACCATTTCAGCGCCAGCTGCCGCCCCGCCGTGTCGACGGCATAGACCGCCCCCTGCCCGCCGCTTCCGATCAATTCTCCGACCATGCCGGCGCCGCCCGATAACAGGCGAAACGGCTGTCCGCGGGCGAGTGCGTCACGGGTTGGCGTCATACGGACAAGGGCCGGTTCTGCTCATAAGCAATGGATACGGGAAGCATATTTGCAATATGCCTGCGGTATGACAAGCTTGCTTTGAATTTTGCGCATCTCAATGCGATGGCAGCGGAATGAAGCAAACAACGGTCATGCCGAAGCCGAGGATGGCGCTGCAAATCGGCATCACGGGCCATCGCTCCAACAAGATCGAGCCGGCGAGCAGGCCGGCCGTCGAACAGGCGCTGCGCACACTCTATGCGATGATCGGTAAGGCAATCGCCGAGATCGCGCTGGAAACGCATGGCCGCATCTATTTGCCGGCCCCCCCTTTGATCCGGATCGTCAGCGGTCTGGCGGAAGGAACCGATCGCATCGGCGTCACCGCGGCGCCGGCGGATTGGCGGCTCGAAGCCATTTTGCCGATGCCGCGCGCCGAATACGCCCGCGATTTTCTCGGGTCCGCGGCGGCAAGCGATTCCAATTCCGAGTTCGAGCGCCTGCTGGCGCGCGCCGCCTCGGTGACCGAATTGCCGCTGTTGCCGGCCGTCGACGTGCGGGAAAATGCTGGAAGAGCCCAGCACTATCAGGCATTGGCGGCCTTTCTCGTTCGCCAGATCGACCTGCTGGTCGCGGTTTGGGACGGTAAGCCGGCAGGCGGTCCAGGCGGCACTGCCGGCGTCATCGCGCGCGCCTTCAACCAAGGGCGTCCGGTGCTGTGGATCGACCCCAAGGACCCCGCGATGGCGCGGCGTCTCCTCACCTTGGATACCGCGGCCCACAACGATCATCGCTGGCAGACCTTGGAGGACGGCGTCGTCGACCGCCTGTTGCGCGAAATCCTCGTGCCGCCGGCTCCGACGGTATCGGCGCATCACGGGCATCATGGCGCGCACGGTGATGAGAGCATTGACGGCGAACACGGCACTGCGAAGAGCATCCCGCGACTGCCGGCCTATTTCGGTCTGCGCTGGCCGAAGCCGATGCGATGGGCGTTCGCCTACAATCTACTGCGGCGGCTGTCCGGCGCGGGCCGTTGGTCGTGGCCGATCGCCTATCCGAGCTACGACGATCTCGCCAAAAGCTGGGATGGCTTCTTCGCAGCGACTGCAGTCGGCGCATCCGGCGGCACCGCCGAATTCAATGTCCGCGTGCGCTCGATCCTGTTGCCGCGCTCGATCTGGGCGGACGCGCTGGCGTGGTACTATGCCCATCTCTATCGCAGCGCCTATGTGTCGATCTTCATTCTCGCCGGGCTCTCGGTGCCGGTGGGGCTCTGTTATTTGTTCTTTCTGGAATCGCCCGCCGTCCTGGACATCAAAGCCGGTTTCGTCGCCCTCGAATTGCTGATCATCTCGACGGTCGTGATCGTCGTTCGCCGCGGCATCCGGCAGCATTGGCACGCCGTCTGGCTGCAAACCCGTGAGCTGTCGGAACTGCTGCGGCTGGGGCGCTCGCTCGCCTATGTCGGCGCGCTGCGCGACTTCGTGGCCACGCCGCACGCCGGCGGGGAAACGATTCCATCCTGGTTTGTGCGCGCGACCTTCCGCGAAATCGGCCTGCCCAGCGGCGTTCTCGACGCGGTCTATCTGCGCCATGTGCTCACCGCCTCGCTGACCACCGAAATCCAGGAACAGCGGGCCTATCACACCGCCAACGCCAAAAATCTTGAGAAGATTCATCGCCTGCTGCATCACAAAGGCGATGCCTGCTT
>DAIMKK010000448.1:0-2891 GCA_036721745.1 Pseudolabrys sp.
GTGCTGCTGGGTGCCTCGATCTTCGCGGTGCTGGCGGGAGTATTCCTTGCACGGCGCATGGTCGGCCCGATCCAGGCCTTGCGCGAGGGAGCCGAGCGCATCGGCAGCGGCGATTTTGCACAGCGCATCTCGATTCGAACCGGCGACGAGCTCGAAGGGCTCGCCAACCAGTTCAACGACATGGGCGCCCGACTGCAGGAGTCCTATGCGGACTTGGAGAACAAGGTCGAACAGCGGACGGCAGAGCTAAGCGAATCGCTCGAACAGCAGACGGCGACCTCGGAAGTTTTGCAGGTCATCAGCAGCACGCCCGGCGACCTGGAGCCGGTGTTCAAGAGTATGCTGGAGAACGCAACGCGTATTTGCGGCGCAAATTTTGGCCAGATGAATCTTTACGAGGAGGGAAACTTCCGTCCCGTTGCGCACTACAACGTGCCAGCCGCCTACGCCGCCTGGCTGGCGGCGCACACGCCGTTCCAACCGCACCCGCAAAGCGGTCTCGGCACCGTTGCCCGAACCCACCAAGTGGTCCACGTCGAAGATAGTCGAACCCTGCCGCCCTATCTGGAGGGTAATCCTTCCGTTGTTGCAATATCCGATCTTGCTGGGGCCCGGACATATTTCGTCGTGCCGATGCTCAAGGAAAACGAGTTGATCGGCGCAATCACGATTTACCGCCAGGAGGTCAAGCCGTTTACTGTAAAGCAGATTGAACTCGTCGCTAACTTCGCCAAACAAGCCGTCATCGCCATCGAGAATACGCGGCTACTCAAGGAATTGCGTCTGCGCACGGAAGATTTGCGCGAATCGCTTCAGCAGCAGACCGCGACCGCAGATGTGCTCAAAGTCATCAGCCGCTCGGCATTCGACCTGAAGTCCGTGCTCACGACCCTGACCGAATCGGCCAAGGCGCTGTGCGGCGCGAATTCCGGCGTGATCTTCCTGCGCGACGGCGACGTGCTGAGGCTGCAGGCGGAATCCGGTATTCCGCCGGCTATGATCGATTTTCTGGACGCCCACCCGATCCGCAAGGGCCGCAAGACCTTCACAGGCCGGGTCTTTATGGACGGCAAGGCGGCGCATCTGCCGGACGTGCTGAGTGATCCCGAGTACGATTTCGGCTCGGCGCCTGAAATCGGCGAATTTCGGGCGGCGCTCGCGGTGCCGTTGATGCGCGACGGCGCGGTTGAAGGCGTGCTCTCGCTGACGAGGCCGGAGCCCGGGCCATTTTCGCCTCGGCAGATCGAACTGGTGCGGACCTTCGCCGACCAGGCCGTCATCGCCATCGAGAACGCCCGGCTGTTCAGCCAGGTTCAGGAACGAACCCGGGAATTGTCACTCTCGCTCGACGAGTTGCGCACCGCGCAGGATCGCCTGGTGCAGACCGAGAAGCTCGCTTCGTTGGGCCAGCTTACCGCCGGCATCGCGCACGAAATCAAGAATCCGCTCAATTTCGTCAACAATTTCTCAGCCCTGTCGGCAGAATTGATCGACGAACTGAACGAAGTACTCGAAACCGCCGCGCTCGACGACAAGGTTCGCGAGGAGATCGACGAACTAACGCTTATGCTGAAAGGCAATCTCGAAAAGGTGGTGCAGCACGGCAAGCGCGCCGATTCGATTGTGAAGAATATGCTGCTGCATTCGCGCGAAGGGTCGGGCGAACACCGGCCGGTGGATATCAATGCCATCGTCGAGGAAAGTCTCAATCTGGCCTATCACGGCGCCCGCGCGGAAAAGTCCGGCTTTAATATCACCTTGCAGCGCGACCTCGATCCGCAAGCCGGGATGATCGACCTCTACCCGCAGGAAATCACGCGGGTATTTCTCAATCTGATTTCAAACGGCTTTTATGCCGCCACCAAGCGCAAGGAAGCGGGCGAGGGAGGCTTTGAGCCGACGCTGAGCGCGACCACGAAAAGCCTCGGCAACAAGGTCGAAATCCGGATCCGCGATAACGGCACCGGAATTCCGTTGGAAGTAAAGGAGAAAATGTTCAATCCGTTTTTCACCACCAAACCCGCCGGCGAGGGCACCGGACTTGGCCTGTCGATGAGCCACGACATCGTGGTGAAACAACATGGCGGCAAGATCGACGTCGCTACCGAGCCGGGATCATTTACCGAATTCATTATTACGCTGCCGCGCGCGGCGGCGGCACAAGCACAGGCTGGAGGCACCAATTGAGCGTTTACATACTCGTCGTTGATGACGAGCCCGACGTCGAAGCCCTTTTCCGTCAGCAATTCCGGCGGGACATAAAGTCCGGCCGCTTCCTGATGGAGTTTGCTCCATCGGCGCCCGCGGCATTGACGCGCGCCGCCGACGTCGCCGATCCGTCGCTGATCCTGATTTTATCCGATATCAACATGCCCGGCATGAGCGGGCTTGAAATGCTGCCGAGGGTCCGCGCCGAGCGGCCCGACGTTCCCGTCATCATGATCACCGCCTATGGCGACGCCGAAACGCGGCGCAAGGCGATCGAGCGCGGCGCGGTGGGGCTTTTGACCAAGCCGATCGATTTCGCGCTGCTGCGCAACGAGATCGATACAAGGCTCGAGCAAGCCGCATGACCGCGACCATCCTCGTCGTCGACGACGAGCCCGATCTCGAGGCTCTGGTGCTGCAGAAATTCCGCAAGCAGATCCGCGACGGCACGCTGCAGTTCGTATTCGCCCATGACGGCATCGAGGCGCTGCAGTCGATCGCGGATCATCCGCATGTCGACATGGTGGTGTCCGATATCAACATGCCGCGGATGGACGGCCTGTTATTGCTGCAGAAACTGCAGGAGGCCGAAGACAAGAAATCGACCATCATCGTCTCCGCCTATGGCGACATGAGCAACATCCGCACCGCGATGAACCGCGGTGCGTTCGATTTCTTGACCA
>DAIMKK010000449.1:0-2890 GCA_036721745.1 Pseudolabrys sp.
CCATCACGCGCTGGGGCGATCTTGCCAAAGTGCTGGCCGGCATCGATGCAGCACTTGCCGCCGGCCTGCAAGTGAAGATCAACGCAGTCGCGCTTAAGGGTATCAACGAGGAGGAGATCGGCGCCCTGCTCGCTTGGGCGCACGGGCGCGGCATGGATCTCACGGTGATCGAAGTGATGCCTCTGGGCGATATCGGTGAGGATCGACTCGACCAGTACATGCCCTTGTCGATGGTGCGGGCGAGACTGGCCGAACGCTACACGCTCGAGGACATCGATTATCGGACCGGCGGGCCGGCGCGATATATGCGCGTCAAGGAAACCGGGGGACGGCTCGGCTTCATCGCACCGATGACCCATAATTTCTGCGAGTCATGCAACCGCGTGCGCATCACCTGCACCGGCACCCTCTATATGTGCCTCGGTCAGGACGATGCCGCCGATCTTCGCGCGCCCCTGCGGGCTTCCGAAAGCGACGATCTGGTACACGCTGCAATCGACGAGGCGATCACCCGCAAGCCCAAGGGGCATGATTTCGTGATCGATCGTCGCCACCGCCGCCCGGCACTGGCGCGCCACATGAGTGTGACCGGCGGCTAGGTTACGATTAAGCCGCCCGTTCCTGCGACGTCACCAGATCGCGCAATTCCTCAAGCCGCAAACGGGCCGGTTTGAAACACAATCCAAAACCGTCGTCGCCGCTGCGCACCACTTCGGCGGCGATCGCTTTCATGCCCGGAAATATCAACGCGACATGATCGCCGATTGCGATGTTTTTCACGATATCGATACGCGCGCCGCCCTCGCTGATGTCGAATACGACCACTTCGACGACATCTTCGTGGCGTTCCAGGCGTGCGGTCAGCTTCACTTCGTAGCGCGGGAATTCGCGCAAATCGGCATTGACCGCCCTGCGCACGATATCGGGGATTTCGCTACGTAGAATTTGCGATGTCGATTGCATCGCCTCGGCAACGGCGGATACGTCCTGCGCCGTTGTGCGCGAGCGTTGTACCATGTCGGAGATGCCGGTCATGCGCCCGACGACATCGGACGTCGCGGCGCTGGTTTCGCGCACGCTCGCGGCAAATTTTTCGGCGGCGTCCCGCTGCTGCTCAATCGCGGCCGATACCGAGACCGTGACGCCGGAGAGCTGATCGATCGCCTCAGCGACGCTTGACAGCGCGGCGACGACTTCGCGCGTGGTGGTTTGAATTTCGGCGACCTTGGCGCCGATCTGCCCAGTCGATTTGCCAGTCTGCGTCGCCAGCATCTTGACCTCGGAGGCGACCACCGAAAAGCCGCGTCCGGCCTCGCCCGCGCGCGCCGCCTCGATGGTGGCGTTGAGCGCGAGCAGGTTGGTCTGCGAAGCGATATTGTTAATCACTGTGACGATGTCGCCGATCTGGTTGGCCGCCCTAGCTAGCGCGTCGATAGTCGCGCGCGAGGCATTCGCGCGCACGACAGCTTCGCGGCCCAGCCCGCTGCCGCGCCGCACCTGCTCGGATATCTCGGTGATCGCCCGGATCACCTGGTCTGACAATTGGCCCGCAGCGTGGTTCATGGCGTGCGAACCCTCGGCGGCGCGGACCGTCTCGTCGAAAGCCGCCCGCACGGACTCCAGTGCCACCAGCATGTGCTCGGCCTTGACGTGCAAGGTCGCTGCGCCATCGATGATCGGCTGGATGCCGACTTCGGTGGCGGACTCGACCTGGTGTGCCAGGTTGGACAAATTGAGGCGGCGCGAGGCCTGCCACGTGCGATCGAGATCGTTATGCACCAGTTCGCGGCGCTGGCGCTCGCCAATGACATCGGCAAGCCGGTCGGTCGCGGCCATAAGGCGTGCTATTTCGCCGCGGGTCGGCTGTAATGGCGTCGCAGAATCCAGCTCGGCATAGGCGATCGCATCGAGCGTATCGGCCACTTGGGCGAGCGGGCGCACGATGCCGCGTGCCATTACCAAGACCACGGCGCCTGCTACGCTCGCAAGGACGAACCCAATGAAAATCTCGGCAAAGGTGGTATGGGCCGGGTCGAGAAACGGCATCAGGACCGCGGTCAAGAATGGAACCGACAGCATAGCGGCCAGCGGCAGGAGGACGGCCGCAGTAAGCCGCTCGGCGATCGTGAACTGCCGCATCCGCTTTCCCTGCGCTCACCGCACCGATTCAACTGACGGTCGGAATAGGCGCGGCCGCCGCCCCCCGAGGGGCAGGACAGTACCTTGTAGCGGATAGCTGGTTAACCGAGGGTTTAGAGTTCGTTAACCATCGGTTTCGGCTGTCCGTGCGGGGTCAACCAGCCTGCCCGCCGGGGCCGGCAAATGCTCTGATGCGGCCACGCGCCCCATAATCTGCTACCAAAATCGCCATTGACGCCTTATGGCGGCATCGGATTATGGTGGCGGGCTTGGCCTGGTAGCCAAGTCATGGGGATATAAAGCAAAAATAAAAACGCCGGCCGGCACTGCCGCCTCGGCCAGATAGAGGGGAGATGGAAGTGGGCGCACTCGACGCAGTTCTCAAGGCGTTGCTGCCAGCGACGCGCGTGGTTGACGCAATGACCACTTGGATCGGCCGGCGCGTAGCCTGGCTAATCCTAGCCGCCGTGGTCGTGTCGGCGGCCAACGCCTCGGTGCGCAAGATTTTCGATACCTCGTCGAATTCCTGGCTCGAGTTGCAGTGGGTGCTGTTCAGCGTTGTGTTCCTGCTGTGCTCGCCCTGGACGCTGCTCGCCAACGAACACATCCGCATCGACATCGTGAACAACATGCTACCGAAATGGCTGCGCAGCACCATAGACGTGGTTGGCCATGCGTTCTTCCTACTGCCGCTGACTATCATCATGGTTTGGCATGGGATCCCTTTTTTCCTGCGCTCCGCCGAGATCAA
>DAIMKK010000450.1:0-2887 GCA_036721745.1 Pseudolabrys sp.
CGCGCGTCGCCGCGAGCTTTGGCGGCGGCGGCACGCCGACCGCCTACATGGGGACATTGCCTGCGTTCTTGTCGGCGTGGGGTCCGGTCGACATGAGCTTCGGCTCAGGACAGGGCGTGAAGTGCTATCACTCCGAACATCTCTATGGCGAACTCTGGCATCGCGGCTTCACGGTTTCGCCCGACACACCGCTCTGCGAGTACCTGGTTTCGTTCGGCGCCAATGTCGAGGCCTCTGGCGGGGTGTGTGGCGTGAAGCGGCATGCGGATGCGCGCAATCGCGGCATGAAGCGCGTGCAAATCGAACCCCATCTCTCCGTTACTGGCGCATGTTCGGCGGAATGGATACCAATCAAGCCGAAGACCGACCCGGCTTTTCTATTTGCGATGATCCACGTGTTCCTGCACGAGCATCCGCGCGACCGGCTGGATATTGCCTTCCTCAAGCATCGCACGTCATCACCTTATCTGGTCGGATCGAATGGTTTGTTCATGCGCGACGCGGCGACGCGCAAGCCGCTGATGATCGACGCCGCAACCGGCCGCGCTGTGCCGAACGGAATGAAACCATGAGAAATAACATCGAAGGAAAAGTCGTCGTTATCACGGGTGCTAGTAGCGGACTTGGTGAAGCAACCGCCCGGCTCCTTTCCACAGAGGGCGCGAGCATCGTACTGGGCGCGCGGCGCGAGGACCGCCTTCAAGCGTTGGTCAGCGAACTAACCGCACGCGGCAGCAAAGCCACCGCCCTGACGACCGACGTGACACACCGCGACCAGGTCCAAAAGCTGGTCGATATTGCCGTGCAGACATACGGCCGTATCGACGTGATCATCAATAATGCAGGCCTGATGCCGCAGTCCCTACTTGAACAACTTAAGGTCGACGAATGGGACCGGATGATCGACGTCAATATTAAGGGTGTGCTCTACGGCATCGCCGCGGCGCTGCCATACATGCAAAAGCAAAAGGCCGGGCACATCATCAACGTCTCGTCTGTCGCCGGTCATAAGGTTGGCCCCGGCTCGTCGGTCTATGCGGCAACAAAGCACGCCGTGCGCGCCCTCTCCGAGGGGCTGCGCCAGGAGGTGAAGCCCTACAATATTCGCACGACGGTCATCTCACCGGGCGCGGTCGCAACGGAATTGCCGAACACAATCACCGACGCCGCCGTCGGCGAAAGAATCAAAAATTTCTATGCAAACGTAGCCATTCCCGCCGACTCGTTTGCGCGAGCCGTGGCTTTTGCCATGAGCCAGCCGGAAGACGTAGACATCAATGAAATCCTTTTCAGGCCGACAAGGCAGGAGCTCTGAGCCGCCCACCTAAGCCAAGCACTACACTTACGTCAACCGATCAAGGAGAGATATAATGAAAAAGCTCATTGCAAGTTTCCTCACAGCCGGAGTGATGATGATGGCCGAAGGCATACCAACCGCTAGAGCGCAAACGTCGCCCGCTACCCCACAAACCCAATCGTTGCCCGCGGCTGACGCGCCGCAGACGCCGATCCAAAAGCGGTTCGGCAGCTTTGCGCCGAAAATGGCAGACCTCACCGACAACGTGCTGTTCGGGGATGTGTGGGAGCGCCCGCAACTCTCAAAGCGCGATCGCAGCTTGGTCACCGTCAGCGCCTTGGTCGCTTTGTATCGTCCGGACCAATTGCGTTCGCATCTCGTTCGCGCGCGTGACAATGGCCTCACGCAGGAGGAGCTGGTCGAGGCCATCACGCACCTTGCATTCTACGCGGGCTGGCCAAGTGCAGTCACAGCTCTGGACATCGCCAAGGAAGTCTTCGCGCAGAAGTGACGTAATAGATGTGCACAATCGGAACCGACGTTCCGAACGCTGAGCTCCAGTTGATCGAGTTCCTGCGGCGACAAGCTTCAGCCGCAGGACGTTTTTCTGACTATCGCGTGGATCGCGACCGCCACGGGCTACCTGTAGTGCGTAAGCATACTCGTGCCTGAGCCCCTGCGTTTTCGGATTGTTGTCATCGCCGAGCGTGGCGATGGCTTTCAGTCGCCTTGCGAACGTCGAAAGAACCGTGGCGCCTAGCAGTAGTACAAGATCGCTGGCAGCTTGATACGATCACGGCGCTGTTCGGCCACAAACCCGACATGGTCCTCGGTTTCGAGATGTTCCCGCGGCGAGTCCAGCCGGTGCTTGACCACTGGTCCAAGGGCGAACTGAGCGAAGTCGATTTTCTGCGCGAGGTCGATTGGCCGCAGATCTGGGGTTTCGCCGACGAGCTCTACCTGCCGCTGTTCAATTTCGCCCGGATGCATCGCTTACCGATGCTGGCGCTCAATATCGATCGGGCGACCAACCGTCGGTTGCGACACAAGGATTAGCATCCGTGCCGGGCACCGAGCGGGAGGGCTTCGGCGACCCTGCACCCGCCTCTTCGTTTTATCGCGACCGGCTGTATGAGTGGTTTAACAAGCATCCGGCCGCTAGTCAGGATAGCCGTGCAGCCACGGAACGGTTCGAACGTTTCGTCTGTGCGCAGCAGTTCTGGGACCGCGCCATGGCCGAGGCGATAGCCGGCGCTTGTCGCGATGCGCGGCAGCCGCTGGTCGTCGGCATCATGGGCAGTGGCCATATTGAATACGGGGACGGAGTGCCGCACCAGCTCTCCGCGCTGGGGGTGGACGATGTAGCCACCGCGCTGCCCTGGCCTGCGGAAACCGAATATCCGATCCACGACCCCCCAATTGCAGATTTTCTTTTCGGTGTGGAACCTGCTCCGGCTTGATCCCGTTTGGCGCATAGCACGGTCAATCCGTTATTTGATCCAACTTCCTCGCATTGATTTCAAAAGAGAAGTAGTCGGATTTTGATTCCGCCATTCGGAGGTTCGATTCCTCCCGCCCCAGCCAGCGACT
>DAIMKK010000451.1:0-2887 GCA_036721745.1 Pseudolabrys sp.
CTATGCCGGCGTGCGCCCGGCGCGGCTTATTCCCGGCGTGCCGAGCCCGATCGTGGGCGCGGCCGAACACGGCATCGATTTCGTGCTGATCCGCGAGTCGACCGAGGGCCTGTTCGCCTCCATGGGCAAAGGCGTCACCACCCAGGACGAGGCTCGCGAAACGCTGGTCGTGACACGCAAGACCACGGAGCGGCTGTTCGATTTTTCGCTGCGGCTGGTCGACAAGGCCAATGTGTTCAAGGCTTTTAACTGGCAGCGCGATATCTTCGCCGAGCGCAAAGCGAAATTCCCCAACGTCAAAACCGACCTGCTTTATGTCGATGCCTGCGCCGCGATGATGGTGAAGAAGCCCTGGGACTTCGACGTGATGGTGATGGAGAATATGTTCGGCGATATTCTGTCCGACCTCGCCGCCGGATTGATCGGCGGGCTCGGCATCGCGCCATCGGCCGACGTCGGCGACACGCACGCGGTGTTCCAGCCCTGCCACGGCACCGCGCCCGACATCATGGGGCAAGGCAAGGCCAATCCGACCGCGATGATCCTGTCGGCCGCGATGATGCTCGACTGGCTGGCGGATAAGCACGATCATCCGCCGGCTGCCGAAGCAGCGCTGCGCATCGAGCGCGCAGTCGACAAGGCCTATGCCGGCGGCATCAAGCCGATGGAATACGGCGGCAAAGACGGCACCGCGGCAATTGCCAATGCGGTGACGAAAGCTATGGGTTAGGGCAGGCTCATAAAATAAGATCGGGGAACAACGGATCACGGAGAATCTCATGCGCAAATCGATGATACTAGGCTTCGCGCTGCTGGGCCTTTTTCTCGCCAGCCCGATATTGGCCGGCGATATCCACCAAAAGGTTTCCCGTCTGCCGCCACTGCCGCAGCCGCTCGATCCGATTCTCAAGTCGATGTACGAGAAGCGCGACGCGGCGGGCGGCGCGGTCATCAATCTATCGCTGGTCCGAGGCCATGCGCCGAAAATTGCCAAAGCCGCCGAGGTCGCGGCTTTCGCGATCCGGTTCGACGCGACCGTGCCGCGCAATCTGCGCGAACTCGCGATCTACCGGACTGCCGAGATCGTGGGGTCGGATTACGAGATCAACCAGCACACGCCGTTGATGAAAATGTGTGGCTTTAGCACCGAGCAGATCGCCCAGGTCGCGACCTGGCAGAACTCGACGCTGTTCGACGACAAGCAAGCCGCGTTGCTGGCTTACGTCGAGCAAATGGCGCATGGCGGCAATGTCGACGACGACACTTTCGCGCGCCTCGCAAAGTTCTTCACGCCGCAGGAAATCGTCGAGATCAGCTTCACGGTGGGCAACTACTACAGCACAGGCCTTTTTATCAAAGCGCTCAAGATCGAGATCGAGACCGACGGCCGCCTCGCCGTCGCCGGCAAGTGCTAAACTAAGGAGTACGAGTTAGGTCGGTATGGTAGTTTGGGCCATTGAAACGCCGGCTTGCTGCACAAAATAATCAATACGGCGGCACGGACGGCACGATTGCAATTGCCAATGCGGTGCTGAAGGCGCTCGGTTAGTATTTCGGTGTAGACAGCCGCCCGCTCGTCGCGGGCAGGCTTCTAACGGCGCTCGACGCGGCACCATTGGTGGCTCGCCATCAAATTGTTGGTGACCGTGCGGCAGGTCTCATCGAGCGGCGCCAGCCGCGCGGCGGCGAGGGCCGCGCGCATGTGTTCTGTCTCTCCTGCATCATAGAGGACGAAGAGGTCGCCCTTATGAGCAGCGATGCGCGCGAGCGCGTCTGAACGCAGCCGCGATGGCACTTCAGCCGAGGTGAGGAAGCCGTCGATGCGGACGAAACTCACTTCCGGCGGAAAGCTAGGAATGAGAAAACCGACCGGTTGTTCCCCAGTGAGAATGGCAAGCGCGCTCGCAGGCGAACGGATGGGCGGGACGCCGACCTCAACGAGCTTGCTGCCAGGCCGCGTGCGGTCACCGAAGCTGAGCGTGGTGCCTGCAAGCGCCGCGGCCGCAAGGCCGAGACAGATCGCCCCGCGCAGGCGTGGGCCAAGCGGCCAGCGGCCGACCGCCGCGACAACGACGAGCGGGGCCAGCATCTCGAGGACGACGATGTAGCGGTAGATCGCGAAGATCGCCAGCCACAGCACGTAGCTCGTAACGCTGAAGACGACGAGGATTCGCAGCGCGCTGTCGTCGGTAAAAGGCTTCTCGGGCGGGCGCCGCAAAGCCATCAGCGGAACGCTCAAAAGCAAGACGCAATAGGCGATCGGCACTTTGTAATCGGGGAACAGCGCATCCGAGGTCGTGTGCGGATCGGCGATGAAGAGAAACGGAAACGCGATGGACCGCCAAAGGCTTTGCGGAATGAAATCCGCGTCCTGATAGGTACCGCTCGCCAGCAGCGGCGAACCGATGAGATTGTTGAAGTACGGAAACAGCGGATTGCCGGTCGCATGCCAGAGATGCAGCATCCAGGGGCTGCCGATCATGAGAAAACTCACCGCGCCCGCCGCGGCAAGCGATGCGAGCAGAACGGCCTTGCTGCGGGCACCCGAACGCATGGCCAAGGCGGCCGCCAGGATGCCGACGGCAAAGGGCATGACGGTGAGCTTGAGGGCACTGGCAGAGCCGATGAGAAGGCCTGCGCGCGCGCCATGCGTCAGGGAAGCGCGACGGCCGCCGGGCGGCCCACTCTCGCGCAGCTTGAGCAGTTCGAGCAGCGCCGCCAACACGAAAAGGCTAACGACGTTGTCGTAATAGGTCGTCGCGATCAAAAGGAACGACATGCCGCCGAGAAATCCGATCGCGGCGGTGGCGAGGGCGATAAGCCGCGCGGCGGGGACTTCGAAGCCCGCAAAGACGCGCCGCGCGATCAGATAGAGCAATGAAAAATT
>DAIMKK010000452.1:0-2879 GCA_036721745.1 Pseudolabrys sp.
ATAGCCGCGGTATTCGAGGCGCTTGAGCGCTTCGACCAAATGGCCGGCGACCGGCTCGCGTCCGATGATTCCGACGATCCCGCACATCCGTTTGGATGGCCCCTTTGCTATAGTCTTGCTTTAACCGGCACCGGCAAACATATGGAAATCAAAACGCATTTCGCCATGTGTCAAAAGACGGCTGTGGCGACCGAAGCTATTTCTTGGGCGTTTTCGCCCTCTTCTTGCCCAAGTTCTTGAGCGCCCGCAAGCGTTTAGCCCAGCCAGGCTTAATCCTCTGTTCGGCGCGTTCGAGCGTCAGCGCATCGGCCGGCACATTCTTGGTTACCACCGAGCCGGAGCCGACATAGGCGCGGTCGCCAATCTTGACTGGCGCCACCAGCGACGAATTAGAGCCGATGAAGGCCCCTTTGCCGATATCAGTGCGGTGCTTGGCGACGCCGTCGTAATTGCAGGTGATGGTGCCGGCGCCGACATTGGCCCCCGCGCCCACCCGTGCATCGCCGATATAGCTCAGGTGATTGGCCTTGGCACCGGCTTCGATCTTGGCCGCCTTCACCTCGACGAAATTGCCGATATGCACGTCGGGTCCAAGGTCGGCGCCGGGTCGCAGCCGCGCGAACGGCCCGACGCGGGCGCCCTTGCCGACATGTGCTCCTTCCAGATGCGAAAACGCGCGGATCGTCGCGCCGTCGGCGACCGTGACGCCCGGCCCAAACACCACGTTCGGCTCAATGGTGACGTCTTTGCCGAATTTGGTGTCGGCGGCAAGGAACACCGTCTCCTGCGCGGTCATGGTGACGCCGGCCTCGAGCGCTGCTGCGCGCAGGCGCTTTTGCAGGACCGCCTCCGTTTCGGCGAGCTGCGCCTTGGTATTGATCCCGCGCATGTCGTCCTCCCCGGTTTCAATCGCGACCGCCTTCAATCCCATATCGTGGGCGATGGCAACCGCGTCGGTCAGATAGTATTCGCTCTTGGCATTGTCATTGCTGATGCGATCGAGAATGGCGAGTGCGCCTTTACCAGAAAGCGCCATCAGCCCGCCGTTGCACAAGCCAATCTTGCGTTCGGCGGGAGTCGCGTCGCGCTCCTCGCGGATCGCCATGAGCTCGTCGCCGCGCGTTAGCAGCCGCCCGTATCCGGTTGGATTGGCCGGCCGAAACCCCAGCACCGCCACCGCGGCGCCACGCGCTAGCGCCGTGCGCAAATCGATTAGCGTTTGCGGCCGCACCAAAGGCGTGTCTGCGAACATCACCAATATATCGTCGGCGCTTTGTGCGATCGCCTTGCGCGCGGCCAGCACCGCATGCGCGGTGCCGCGCCTTTGCTTCTGCTCGAAGATCATCGCCTTGGGCGCGAGCGAGCGCGCCGCTGCGGCCACCTCGTCGTGATCGGGCCCGACGACCACGGCGACTTTCCCGCCGCCCGCTTTCATCGCCGCACTGAGCACATGCGCGAGCAGCGTGCGTCCGCCGATAGCGTGCAGGGCTTTTGGCATTGCCGAACGCATGCGGGTGCCTTCGCCGGCCGCCAGCACGATCGCAAGGCACGTTCGTCGCCGCATCCTTTTTCCGCTCACGAAATTGCCACCCTAACGCGCAGGCGAAGGCTCGATCGGCCCCGCTGGCGAGCGCATCCGTGCTTACCCGGTCGCGTCACGCAATGAAAGCGAGCATTGCCGGATTCTGCTAACGTTTTCAATGACGTGATTCGCCCGCCTGAGAGGCATTCCATGGCGCCCAACAGCACGCCACCGGACCCCGATTTGCCTAACACCCGCAAGCCCCTTCGCACGCGCCCGCTCTGGCGGCTGTTCGGATGGGGCAGCGCAGCATGCATCGCGCTCGCCGCCGTCGCGCTCATCACCCAAACCGATGTCGGCAACAAACGCCTACAGCTTGCGCTCGGCCATGCCAGCGAGCCGGCACAGGTGGTCGCCCAAATTCCGCCGCGCGCGACCGAAACCACGGCCGAGGCCGAGACCAAGCTCCTCGCCGCCAAGCTGCGCGAGCTCGCCGCCGACCGCGAGCGACTCACCGCGCGCATCGCCACGCTCGAGCGCAATCTTGAGGACATGACCGGGTCCATCAAGCAGCAGAGCGAGCAGCTCGCCGCCGCCCGTGCCGCCGCGAATACAACACCACCGGCGCCGAGCGCGCCGGCCACCACACCGGCGGTCGTAGCCGTAACGCCGCCGCCCGCTCCCGCGCTACCGGCCCTGAAGCCACTGGCAATGCCGGCGGCCGGCGAAACTACCGCTTCATCGCCTACGACCGCGACTAAGTCCGAAGCAGCGCAGCCCCCGCCGGAAGCCAAAGAGCCAGCACCGCAACCGAAAGCCGCGGAAACCGCTCCCGAACCGGCCCCGCTGCCGACCCGCGTCGCTGCGGCGCCGGCGAACGAACCTGTGGCCGGACCACCGCCGGCCGCCGTGCAATTCGGCATCGATCTCGGTAGCGCCGGGAGCATCGAAGCGCTGCGCATCCATTGGGCGGCATTGAAGGCCAATTACGGTCCGCTGTTAGTGGGGCTGCACCCACTCGCGGTCCAGCAGCCGAAACGCCCGGCCGGTATGGCGTACCGCCTGGTGGTGGGACCGCTACCGGACGCCGGCGAAGCGGCTCGTCTTTGCGCCCGCTTTCCTGTCCTGCGGACCGGCTGCCACCCGGCCAAGTTCATCGGGGCGCAACTGGCCGCGCATTAATTGTCGGCGCGCCGGCGCACCGGCATAATCCTTTTCTTTCGGAAGACGCCGTCATGAAGCTGTTCCTGCCGAGCGCGCGCGCGACCAATTATCTGCTAATCGTGGGTTTCTGCTCGCTCTGCTATGCGTTCTACATCCGCTACCTTGCGATCGAGCAGGCGAATGTCGGCTTGGC
>DAIMKK010000453.1:0-2873 GCA_036721745.1 Pseudolabrys sp.
GCCCGACGCCGAGCTCCTTGATGCGGGTGAGCATCTGCGCGGCGTGCTCGGGGTTTTCCATCACCAGCGATTCGGTGATTTCCAGTTTGAAGGTGTTGCGCGCCAGCGACGAGCGCGACAGCACGCTGCGCAGGTCCTGAATCAGGTCGTGACGCAGCAATTGCCGCGACGACACGTTGACGCTGGCGAAAATCGGTTCGCGCGCGCGATTGGCGGCCTGCCAGATGGCGAGCTGGCGCGCGGTGCGTTCGAGCACGAACAGGCCGAGGTCGGCGATCAGGCCGATTTCCTCGGCGGTGGTGATGAACTCAGCCGGCGACAGGCGGCCAAGCTTGGGATGATCCCAGCGCGCCAGCGCCTCGAAGCCGGCGATGGCGCGATCCTCCAGCCGCACGATTGGCTGGTACAGTACCTTGATCTCCTCGCGCTCGATGGCGCGGCGCAGCTCCGATTCCATCGTCAGCCGGTCGGTCTTGCGCGAGCGCATGGCCGCCTTGAAAATTTCGATGCGGTCGCCGCCGATCCGCTTGGCGTGATACATCGCGAGCTCGGCGTCCTTTAGGACTTCCTCGGTGCTGCGGGCCTCGTTTTCGGCGAGCGCCAGACCGATCGAGGCGGTGATGAAGATTTCGCGGTCGTTGAAGCCGATCGGTGCGCGCAAAGTGCGACGCATGGTCTCGGCAAAGGCCACGATGCGCGCGGGCTCGCGCTCCGACAGCAGGATCAAGGCGAACTGGTCGCCGGCCAGCCGCGCCAGCGTGTCCTGCGGCTTGAGCAGACGCGCGAGCCGGCGCGCGATGGTGAGCAGGACGGAATCGCCGATGGAGATGCCGACCGAGTCGTTGACCTGCTTGAAGCGGTCGAGGTCGATCACCAGCACCGACGGCCGGATTTGCGGATCGGAACGGGCGAAGCCGAATGCCGCCTCCATGCGGTCGATGAACAGTTCGCGGTTGGGCAGGCCGGTGAGATTGTCGTGCACCGCGTCGAACAGCAGCCGCTCCTCGGCTTTCTTGAAATCGGTGACGTCGGTGAGCGTGCCGACCAGGCGCACCACTTCGCCGTCGGAGCCCACCACGGGCCGCGCTTTAAGCAAGAACGAGAGGTAGTGGCCGTCGGTCGCGCGCAGCCGGAAATCTTGATTGAGGCGTCCGCGCCGTTGCTCCACCGCGCTGTCGAGCGCGGCGCGGAAACGATCGCGGTCGAGCGGATGCAACACCTCGAGCCAGTCCGCCGCCGCTCCTTCCAGTGTGCCGCGCTTGAGGCCGAGCAGCTGTTCGGTTTCCGGACTGGTGTAGACTTTGTCGGCGGAAACGTCCCAGTCCCAGATCAGATCGCCGGCGCCCGTCAGTGCGAGAGCACGTCTTTCCACATCCGAAACAATGCCGTGGGTGATGCCGCCGGCGAAGGCGTGCTGCATCACCGTGAAGCCGATCAACATCACGATCAGCACCAGGCCGCCGAGCAATGCCGGGCCGATGATGTCGTTGGTGACGACGCCGGTGACGGCTAATCCGGCCGCCGCCGTCCACACCACCAGCAGCAACCAAGTCGGGATCAGCAGTACCGCGCGGTCGTAACCGTGGGTGGAGAGATAGATCACCAGTGCGAGCCCAAAAACGGCAATGCCTGCGAGCGACATGCGCGCGATGCCGGAGGCGATCGCGGGATCGAACACCGCCACCGCGGTCAGCGCGGCGAGCGCAGCGAGCCACGCGATAGTGATATGGGCATAGCGCACGTGCCAGCGCGACAAATTGAGATAGGCGAACAGAAACACCAGCAGCGTCGCCGACAGGATCGCCTCGCCGCAGGCGCGCCAGACCCGCTCGGCGCCGGCCGACATGTCGAACACTTTGCCCCAGAATCCGAAGTCGATGCCGATATAGATGAGCACCGCCCAGCCGAGCGCGGCGGCGGCGGGAAACATCACCGAGCCCTTGACCACGAATAGGATGGTGAGGAACAGCGCCAGCAGACCGGCGATGCCGATGACGATGCCATAATACAATGTGAAGGAGTTGACCTTGTCCTTGTAGGCGTCCGGCTCCCACAAATAAATTTGCGGCAGCTTGTCGGTGCGCAATTCGGCGACGAAGGTGATGACCGTGCCGGGATCGAGCGTGACGCGGAATATGTCCGCGGTCGTGTTCTCCTGCCGCACCGGACGGTCGCCCGAGCTCGGCGTGATGCCGGCGATGCGCGACAGGCCGAGATCGGGCCAGAACAGGCCGGAGCCGACCATGCGGTAATGCGGCACGACGATCAGTCGGTCGATCTGCTCGTCGGAATTATTGGTGAGCGCGAATACCGCCCAGTTGGTGTTGGCCTCTCGCGCGCGCACCTCGATGCGGCGCACGATGCCGTCCGGGCCGGGTGCGGTGGAGACCTGGATGCGGTCGCCGTCCGCCTTTTGCACTTCGGTGGCGTCGGTGAGATCGATGGCCGAGGCGCCGAGCCGCACATTCACCGCTTCGACGGCGCGCGAAGGCTGCGCCGCCAGCAGCAAGCCGGCGAGTGCGAGCACGGCGGTTGTCGCGTAGCGGAGCGAGATCAATCCAGAACCCCCGACCGCGGCAATGCCAGTCATGCTGCTGATCCGACCCCGCCAACGGTGAAAATCTGCAAGCAAATTTCCCTTGCCCGGTTTTGCGTCGACATTGCGCCGATTTCGCGGCCCTTGCGCCTGCCGGAAGTACTGGCTCCGCTCTAAGTGGGCAAGAGATCGGCACATTTTCAAAGGGTTAGTACGATCTTGCCGATATGCGCGCTGGTTTCCATGAGCGCATGGGCGGCAGCCGCCTGGTCAAGCGGGAAGGTCTTGTAGATCACCGGCTTCACCTTGCCCGCCGCAATCAGTGGCAGCGCATTGT
>DAIMKK010000454.1:0-2872 GCA_036721745.1 Pseudolabrys sp.
CCCGCCGCTATCATCTTAAGGCTCGCCTCTTCCGTGAGCCGATGGGTCGGAATGAAATCCGCCATGCTGCGCGTCCTCTAGGTTAGCCCACCAATCCGCGTGCTGGGCGCGAACAGCTCGTCCACCGTCACCGGCTTGGCGATAATGCTCTGCGCGAGCGCGTGCTGGATGAGCTCTTCGAGAACCTTCCGGTTCGGAGCAATGCCGTAGGGCAGCGGATCGCCGATGATCTCCATCACCCGCTTATGCATCTTGTCAATCTCGGTCGGCTTCTCAATCTGGTCAGCCTTGAGCCGCGCGACGTAGAGACGCTTCGCCTCAGCGAAGGCGTTGAAGACGTCTGCGGCGAGACCGGGATGAGCCGCTAGAAGATCGTCCTTAACCACCACCGTGTGATTGATGGGGTAATGACCGCGTATTCGCAGCGCCGCAAGACCCGCATCGAGCGCATGGGGGATGAGCGGCTTGACGTCCGGGTGGTCGACCTCAATGCTGATGGCTGCGGCGAGTTCCCCCGAGACCAGCATGTCCGCCATCTTCTTCCCCTTCTCGATCGGCACGACGTTCTTGGGCGCGCGATATTCGGCCACATGCTCGTCGCCGGAGAGCACCCAAGTGATCTTGCTCAAGTCCACGCCATGTTCCTGCTGAAGAACACAGCGGGCCCACACGCCGGTGGTAACCGTGTAGCCGCGATTGACGCCGACCTTCTTGCCTTCCAGGTCCTTCGGGCGGCGGATGCCGGCTTTGGTATTGTAAACGATAGCGCCATGATGGAAGGCGCGCACCAGAAAGATCGGCACAGCGGTGAAGCGCTTCCCATGGGCCTTGGCGCATATGTAAGTCGTGATCGCCATCTCGCAGATGTCGAACTCGTTGCCGCGCACCATGCGGCGGAACGCGTCAATCAACGGATCGACCTCTACGAAGTCGAATGCGAAGGTCTTTGGCTTCACCGCACCGTCCTTGAGGGCACGGTTGTTGCCTTGCGTGCGGGTGACGGTTTTAAGCTTGAATTCGGCCATGGCGGTCGTTCACTCCGGAAGAATTAAACCTCAGCAACAGTCGCAGACGAAATCGACGGGCACGGCGAGCGAGTCCTTCTGCCAAGCGAACGGCAGATCATCGGTAACCAGCTCCGCCACCGGCTTGAAGATCTTGAAGTGATATCGCTGCTCATTCTGCCAAAACGCAATCACAGTTTCCAGCGCCGGACAGCCGGGGAGCGCACAGGCGATTTCCGAAACGAGGATCGCCGTTTCGTCAGATAGCTTGAAGCGCTGGCGCGTCCACTCCCTCACCCGGTTCAGGGCTTGGAGGTGTTGGGGACTTCTCTTCCTGAAGCCGTGCTCTTGGATACGCATCGGCAACAGTTTACAGTCGCTCGCGGGGAAAGTAGACCGCGTTTTCACGAGTTTTCTTGGAGAAGTCGCGTGGCCGAGAAAGTGCTGGCGGCGGTGCGGGTGGGCCCGAGCCGGACCGAAATCCGGGAATTTCCGATGCCGGATATCCCGGAAGACGCCGCCTTGATGAAGATGGAGGTCGCCGGCATCTGCGGAACCGACGTCAAGCTCTACAAGACACCCCCGTCCAACGCTCCGGTGATCATGGGCCACGAGAATATTGGTATTATCGCCAAGGCGGGTCGCGAGTTCAGCGCCCGCAAGGGCTTCAAGGAAGGTGACCTGGTGTTTGTGGAGCACTATGTCTCGTGCGGCAAATGCGAGTGGTGCCATCAGGGTCAGTATCGACACTGCGAGAATACTGACTGGCGCTACAACCCCGATGCCATCCGCTACGGCTACACCTCGGCCGAAAAAGCCCCCCATCTGTGGGGTGGCTTTGCGCAATACGTCTATCTCCCCTGGAATGCCGTGCTGCACCATGTGCCGAAGGGCGTAACGCCGGAATTAGCAGGCCTAGTGACACCCATGGCGAACGGGGTTGAATGGTCGCTTTTCGAAGGCGGCGTCGGCTATAACTCCACCGTGCTCATTCAGGGCCCAGGCCAGCAAGGGCTCTCCCAGACCGTGATTTGCAAGCAGGCTGGTGCCGCGCTCATCATCGTCACCGGCACGTCCAAGGACACTGCGCGGATGGAAGCCGCCAAGAAACTCGGCGCCGATCACGTCATCGACGTGCAGAAGGAAGATCCGCTGGCGCGTATCAAGGAGATCACCGGCGGCAAGGGCGTGGACGTCGTGCTTGACTGCACCGCGGGCGCCGGAACTTTGCCGATCCTGCTCGGCGTTGAGGCGCTCAAGCGCAAGGCGGGAACGATTGTGGTCCAAGGCGAAATGGTGGATTTTCCGAATTTCCCGATCGGCCGGGTCACGGTGAAATACATCACCATCAAGAGCGCGCGCGGCCACAGCTTCAAGGCCTGCGAGCTTGCGCTACAGCAGCTTGCGTCACATCGTTTCCCGCTCGAGCTGGTGACGACCCACAAATTCGGGCTGAAGGACGTGGACCTCGCCATTAGGTCGGTCGGCGGCCAGGGCGTGCCGGACGTCATCCATGCCTCGCTGATGCCGTGGGAGTGAGCCGCCGGCTCGGTGCAATCGATACGGTAGACGGTCGCTCGGCAAACGGGCGTCAATCTTCTATCAGCGGTGAAACTGAACTATTATTGGCCGTCGAATGAGTGACAAACCGAAAATAGCCATCGCCACTGGCGACCCGGCGGGCATCGGGCCGGAGATCGGCTTGAAAGCCGCGCTCGATCCGGCGGTGCGCAACGCCTGCAACCCGATCGTGTTTAGCGATCCTGGCGTGATCGAACGACAAGCCAAGGCCTGCGGCATCAAGCTCGACATGTGTGTGATCGAGCGGGTCGACGATGCGGATTGGTCCGGCGGCCGCCTAAACGTAC
>DAIMKK010000455.1:0-2842 GCA_036721745.1 Pseudolabrys sp.
GATCAATCTCGGCGTCGGCGCGGCGAGGGGACAGCCGCCGCATCTGACCGGCGCAGATTTCCTCAAGCGGTTCGGCATCCCAGCGAAATCCGCCGCGGCCTATGCGCTGACGTCGGAGGATTTCTCGGCGCTGGCGAAGACGTATGGCCGCATCGGCGGGCTCGACCGGCTCGCCACCGTGGTTAAGCGCGTTCGCGCCGAGCGCGGCGACAAGGTGCTTTTGCTCGACGGCGGCGATACCTGGCAGGGTTCGATGGGCGCCAACCTGAGCAAGGGCCAGGACATGGTCGACTGCATGGCGCTGCTCAAGCCCGACGCGATGACCGGCCACTGGGAATTCACTTATGGCGAGGCGCGCGTCACCGAGTTGATCAAAGGCTTGGGCTTCCCGTTCCTGGCGCTCAACGTGCGAGACACCGAGTGGAACGAGCCGGTGTTCGAGCCGATGAAAATGTTCGAGCGCGGAGGCGTGAAGATCGCCGTGCTCGGTCAAGCCTTTCCCTATACGCCGGTCGCCAACCCGCGCTGGCTGATGCTGAAATGGACTTTCGGCATCCGCGAGGAGGATGTGCGCGCCAATGTCGACAAGGCGCGCAAGGGCGGCGCGCAACTGGTGGTGCTGCTCTCGCATAACGGCTTCGATGTCGACCGCAAGCTGGCCACGCGCGTGCAAGGCATCGACGTCATTCTCACCGGCCACACGCACGACGCCATCCCGGAGGCGATCAAGGTCGGCAATACGCTGCTGATCGCGTCGGGAAGTCACGGCAAGTTCGTCTCGCGTCTGGATCTCGACGTGCAGAACGGCGTCATGAAGGGCTTCCGCTACAAACTGATCCCGCTGTTCGCCGACGCCATCAAGCCGGATGCCGAGATGACGGCGGCGATCGGCAAAGCGCGCGCGCCCTATGCCAAGGAGCTTGCGCGCGTGGTGGGCACGGCCGATTCGCTGCTCTACCGGCGCGGTAATTTCAACGGCACCTTCGACGACGTGATCTGCGCGGCGCTTCTGAAGGAGCGCGACGCCGAGATCGCGCTGTCGCCCGGCTTCCGCTGGGGTACCAGCGTGCTGCCGGGCGCACCGATCACGGTGGAAGACATCCACAACGCCACCGCCATCACCTACCCGCACGTCTATCGTCTTGGCATGACCGGCGAGCGCCTCAAAGAGGTACTCGAGGACGTGGCCGACAATCTGTTCAATCCCGATCCCTACTACCAGCAGGGCGGCGACATGGTGCGTTGCGGGGGGCTCGGCTACGCCATCGATGTGTCAAAGCCGATGGGCCAGCGCGTTTCCGCCATGACGCATCTGAAATCGGGCCAACCGATCGAGCCGAAGAAGGAATATACGGTGGCCGGCTGGGCCAGCGTGAACGAGGGTACGCAAGGCCCGCCGGTGTGGGAACTGGTGGAGCGCTACATCTCAGCCGAGAAAACGGTGCGGGCTTCACCCAACAGCAGCGTAAAAATTTCCGGTAGTTAAGTGGATTTCTATTACATTCACGAAATAGAATGTGATAAGAGCGGATCTGAAGCGGCATCCGCCGGGAGTTGCCGATGACAAAGCCGACCGACAAACCGCGGGCCTCGCGTCGCCGCTTTCTGGCGGGCGCCGCAAAACTTTCCGTGGCAAGTCTTGCAGCTGCCGGCGCCGGTGGACGCGCGCTCGCCGATAACGCCAAGAACCTGCCGCCGAACGTGCCGGACTGGACCCGGCAACTCGGCGACGGCGTCGGCGTGCGCCCTTACGGCCATCCGTCGAAGTACGAAAAAGAAGTGATCCGCCGCACGGTGCCGTGGTTGACCGCGACGCCGGAGTCATCGGTGGCGTTCACGCCGCTGCACGAACTCGACGGCATCATCACACCGAACGGTCTGTGCTTCGAACGCCATCATGGCGGCATCGCCGAAGTCGATCCGCACGATTACCGGTTGATGCTGCATGGGCTCGTCGACAAGCCGCTGATCTTCACGCTTGAGGACATCAAGCGGCTGCCGCGCGTCAACCGCATCCATTTCCTGGAATGTGCCGCCAATACCGGCATGGAGTGGCGCGGCGCCCAGCTCAACGGCGTCCAGTACACCCACGGCATGGTGCATTGCGTGCAATATACCGGCGTGCCGCTGAAATTGCTGCTGGAGCAGGCGGGCGTTAAAGCCAACGCGAAATGGATTCTGGCCGAGGGCGCCGACGCCGCGGCGATGACCCGATCGATCCCGCTCGCTAAGGCACTCGACGATTGTCTGGTCGCCTATCGCTCGAACGGCGAGATGCTGCGCCCCGAGCAGGGCTATCCGGTGCGGCTCGTCGTGCCGGGCTGGGAAGGCAATGTTTGGGTGAAGTGGCTGCGCCGGCTGAAGGTCGGCGATCAGCCCTGGTACACGCGCGAAGAGACCTCGAAATACAGCGACCTGTTGGAGAACGGCAAGGCGCGCAAGTTTACCTTCGAGATGGATGCCAAATCGGTGATTACCTCGCCGTCGCCGCAGGCGCCGTTGCACGCCAAGGGCTTCACGGTGATTTCCGGGCTGGCCTGGTCGGGCCGCGGCAAGGTCAAGCGCGTGGATATTTCGCTCGACGGCGGCCGCAATTGGCGCACCGCCCGCATCGACGGGCCGGTGTTCGACCGAGCCTGCGTGCGCTTTTACGCCGAGATCGAGTGGAACGGCGAGCCGCTGCTGCTGCAATCGCGCGCCATGGACGAGACCGGCTACGTGCAGCCGAGCAAGGAGAGCTTGCGCAAGATCCGCGGCGTCAATTCGATCTACCACAACAATGGCATTCAGACCTGGTCGCTTAAAGCCAGCGGGGAGGTCGAGAATGTCGAGGTGGGTTAGG
>DAIMKK010000456.1:0-2835 GCA_036721745.1 Pseudolabrys sp.
GTGCGGCGCGCCATGTCGGCATGCAGGCGCTCGACCATGCGGCCGTCGATCGAGACCACGCCTTTGCTCTTGTTCTCCGGCAGATCGAAGGCGGCGATTATCTTGCGCGCCAGCGCGACCTCCTCCGGCGACGGCGAGAACGCGGTATTGCAGGGCGCGATCTGGTTGGGATGGATCAGCGTCTTGCCGTCGAAGCCGAGCTCGACGCCCTGCTTGCACTCCGCGACGTAGCCGTCAGCATTACCGATGTCGTTATAGACGCCGTCGAGAATATCGATGCCGTAGACGCGCGCCGCCGCGATGCAGCTCGAAAGCCAGCCCAGCATCGGGGCGCGGCCGGGTACCAGGCGCGCGCGAGTATCTTTGGCGAGATCGTTGGTGCCCATCACGAAGCCGGATAGGCGCGATTCGGAATCCTTCGCCTCGGCGGCGATCGACAGGATGTTGAAGATGGCGAGCGGCGTCTCGATCATCGCCCATATCCGCGTCTTATGATCGGTGCCCATGTCGAGCAGGCGGCGGCCGATCATCTCGAGCATTTCCGGATTCGATATTTTCGGCACCAATATCGCGTCGGGCGCGGCATGGGCGGCGGCGGCCAAGTCATCGGCATGCCATGGAGTATCGACGCCGTTGACGCGGATGAAAACTTCGCGCGTGCCGAAGCCGCCAGCCTTGACCGTGTTTACGACCTGCGCCCGCGCGGCTTCCTTGGCGTCGGGCGCGACTGAATCCTCAAGGTCTAGAATGACGCCGTCGGCGGACAGCGTTTTAGCTTTTTCCAGGGCGCGGGCGTTGGAGCCCGGCATATAGAGTAGACTGCGGCGCGGACGGATGGTCATGCCGCCAACTCTATCGGCGATCGGGAAACTATCAAGCCGTGCGGCGCCCGGTAGACCAATCGGCGGCGACTAATTGGCGGCCGCGCCTTGCGGCTTGATGATCTTGTAAAGCTGGAAACGGTCGCCATCGTCGATCAGCTTCAGTCGCGTCGGATCGGGATTGGCCGCTTCGTCCTCGGTGAACAGAACGTAGAGATAATCGAACTTCGGCCAGTTCAGCCAGAAAGCCGGCATCCAGGGCAGCGGGCGATCAGCCGCCTGGATGAGTTGCGCTACTGCCGGCGGCGTGCCGTCCCGCCGGTCGGCATAGTCGCGAAATTCCGGACGCACGTGCAATACCTGCTTGCCGGCCACAGTGAACACCGTGGTGACCAGCGCGGAGCGCTCGATGGTGGCGATGCAAGCGGCATGCACGAGACCAAGGTCGTGCACGTCCTCGCCGAGCGCGCGGTCGGCATAGGCGACGAAGACCTTGGAGCCGCGCGCAATGCGGCGCACCGACGAGCGGAACTCGCTGGTCGAGTCCGACAATTGCGACCAATTGTAGTCGATCTCGATCAGCCGCGCGGTGACAATGGCGATCAGCACGACCAAGAAAGCCTGCCGCACCAGGCGGTGGCGCAGTTCGAGATCGCCGCAGGCAAACAGCATGAAAGCGACGCCGATTGGCACGCGCTGATCGGTCATGTAGGTGTCGAACATGATGCGCGGCAGCGGGAAATACACCGCTGCACCGACCACGATCAACGCAAAGACCAGCGGATGAAAGCGCATGACGTTGCGGCGGACCGCCCACACGATGCTGGCGACCATGACGGCGATGAGCGCGAAGGCGGCGGTGTCGGAATAATTGCTGACGACGTACATCAGGCCGTCCATCTTGCCGCGCTGATCCCAATAAGTGAGGCCGACAAGATCCATGGTCGGGCTGGCACTGAGCAGCGGCGCTACCGCGAGAAACGGCAGACCGCTGGCGACAAAATCGACGATGCGACGAGGCCAAGGTTCTCGCCGCCGTTCCCACAGCCGCGATATCTCGAACGACAGCACGCCAATGCCGTAAATGCCGAGCGCCGAGAGATGGCAGAAGAACAGCGCAGGGACGCAAGCCATCGACAGCGCGAAGCGCGCGGGCCAGGCGCGCTCGCGCAAGGCGACCCAGCCGGCTAGCGCCCACAGCGCGATGCCGATGCCGAAAAGGTAGTTCATCAATCCGACGAGGAAGACGTAATTATAGACCAGCGGAATGGCGAACAGCGGGAACACCGACCAGCGGCCGATCAGCGCCCGGTTCAGCGCCAAGGTCCCCGAGATGATGAGCGTGAACATCCCGACGATAAACACTTGGCCGGCCAAATAAACGTTCATGACGCGCGCCAGCAACGGCACGATCAGGTCCATGGTCAGGTTGGGAATTACCTGCCAATCGACCTCATAGAAACGGGCGAGCTCCGGGTTCTTCGACAGCGTCGCGATCACATGCATGCGGGCAAGGTGATTGACGTAGTCCGACAGCGGCGGCAGCGGATGCGTCCAAATCGGGATGGAAATGAGCAACATGAGCGCCGCGAACAGCACGGCGATTTGTAATGGCGAGAAGCCACGCGCGCGGACACGCGCCGTTGGCAAATGGGCGAAAATTGGCTTGTTCGGCTGGAGCATGCGCGGTCTTATTTTCATCCTTCAGTCGTCGATTGCACCTGAACAACCAATGAATATGCCGGGGTCCCCGTCGCGAATGTCATAAAACAGGGCCCTACCGGCGTGAAAGCGGTGATTTCGGGCATGACGTTTGCTTGGTTTCCGTGAGATAGCCAATAAATTAGGCAGCCCGCAGCAGAGAATAATGATGATCTTTCCGCACCGTTTGATCGATGGCTACAACGCCTTCGCCGGCAGCCGGCTGCGGCGGGAGCAGGACCGCTACCGGGAACTAGCCGAAACGGGCCAGTCGCCGCAGATCATGGTGATCGGCTGTTGCGATTCGCGCGTC
>DAIMKK010000457.1:0-2835 GCA_036721745.1 Pseudolabrys sp.
CCGCCAGCGGATGCTCGCTGCCGCGCTCGACGCTGGCAGCAAAACGCACAACCTGCGTCTCGTCGAAGCCGGGCAGCGCCACGACCGCCACCACCTTCGGCTTGCCTTCAGTCAGCGTGCCGGTCTTGTCCACCACCAGCGTGTCCACCTTCTCCATGCGTTCCAGCGCCTCGGCATTCTTGATCAGCACGCCGAGTTGCGCGCCGCGGCCGACGCCGACCATGATCGACATCGGCGTGGCGAGACCGAGCGCACAGGGGCAGGCGATGATCAGCACGCTCACCGCCGCCACCAGTCCGAAGGCGAAGCGCGGTTCCGGCCCGAACGTGGCCCAAGCGGCGAAAGCCAGAAGCGCGACAGCAATCACCGCCGGCACAAACCAGCCAGCGACCTGATCCGCCAGCCGTTGGATCGGTGCGCGGCTGCGTTGCGCACTCGCCACCATCTGCACGATCTGCGCCAGCAGCGTGTCGCGGCCGACTTTGTCGGCGCGCATCACGAAGCTGCCGCTGCGGTTGATGGTGCCGCCGATCACGCGCGAATCTTTCTCCTTGGTCACCGGCATGGATTCGCCGGTCACCATGGATTCATTGAGCGCGGAGTGGCCCTCCAGCACGACGCCGTCGACCGGTACTTTGTCGCCCGGCCTGACGCGCAAGCTGTCGCCCACGGTGATGGCGTCGAGCGAAACTTCTTCGTCGCTGCCGTCGGCTTTCACGCGGCGCGCGGTCTTGGGCGCCAGATCGAGCAGTGCCTTGATCGCGCCGGAGGTTGCCTCGCGCGCGCGCAGTTCGAGCACCTGACCGATCAGCACCAGCACGGTGATCATGCTGGCTGCTTCGAAATAAACCGCCGGCGCTCCGCCGTGGCCGCGGAAGGCGTCGGGGAAAATGCCGGGCGCAAAGGTCGCGATCACGCTGTAGACGTAAGCGACGCCGGTGCCCATGCCGATCAGCGTGAACATGTTGAGATTACGCGTGAGCAACGACTGATAGCCGCGCACGAAAAACGGCCAGCCCGCCCACAGCACCACCGGCGTGGCGAAGGCGAATTGAATGGTATTCGACAGCGTCGGGTCGACCCAGTTGTGCGGGCCAACGAAGTGCCCGCCCATTTCCAGCACCATGACCGGAAGGGCGAGCACGAGGCCGATCCAGAACCGGTGCGTCATGTCGGCAAGTTCAGGATTGGGGCCGCTGTCGGCCGTCGCGATCTCGGGTTCCAAAGCCATGCCGCAGATCGGACAGGCGCCCGGACCGATTTGCCGGATCTCGGGATGCATCGGGCAGGTGTAGGTGGCGCCTTCGACTACCGGTTCGGGCTCGCGCTTGCCCAGATATTTCTGCGGATCGGCGACGAATTTGCCGCGGCAGCCGGCGCAGCAGAAATGGTAGGTCTGGCCTTGATAGTCGGCGTGCGGCTTGCCGGCATTGGGATCGACCGTCATGCCACAGACCGGATCGATGACGCCGCCGGCGGCCGGCGCGTCGTGATGATGATGGTACTCGGCGGTCATGCTCATGGCGGACAACTCCCGGCTTTTTTTGGCGCGGCGGTATTCGGCGGCTCTTGCCTTAAATACCCCCAGGGGGTATATAGACCCCATGGCCAAGAACAGCAAGGCATCGACGCTCGGACGGCTCAAACGCATCGAGGGCCAGGTGCGCGGGCTCGCGCGCATGGTCGAGGACGAGCGCTACTGCATCGACATCGTGACGCAAATCGGCGCGGTGCGCGCCGCGCTGCGCCGGGTGGAAGAGGAAATCCTGCGCGGCCACGTCGCCCATTGCGTCGCACACGCGATTTCGAGCGGCGACAAAGCCGACCAACGGCGCAAGGTCGCGGAATTGATGGACGTGATGGGGCGGGCCGGGCGCTAGAGGCGATTTCGCGCCAGGCGCTAACGCGTCGAGCAGCCAAACAAGCTATAGGCCGGACACGTGCTGAACACCGCGGTCAGGATCGGCAGCACGCCGATCCAACCAACCCAATTCCAGCCAGTGCCCGGGGCGAGATAGCCCAAAGCGAACGCGATCAGCGCAAGGCCGACAACGATGCGCGCAAGGCGATCGAACGTTCCGACATTGGCGGACATGGCGAACTCCCTTTCAACCACTAGTAGTAGAATAGCCTAGTCCTGCGTAATAGTGCCAATTTGATCGAGATCAACTCCCGCGTGCGGCGCACTATAGCCGTCATTCCGGCACTCGCCGCTACTGCGGCCCGGCCGCAATGACAAAGATGAGGTCACCCGAATTGCTTGCGAGCCAGCGCGGCGCCGGCGCCGAGCGCCAGCAATTTAGCTTGCGCGATCTCGCGCCGCATCGGCGCCATGCCGCAATTGGTGCAGGCGACGACGCGTTGCTTCGGCACAAATTTTAAAACCTCGCCGATCACGCTTGCGACTTGCTCCGGCGTTTCGACCGCGTCGGTGGCCACGTCGATGACGCCGACCAGCACGTCCTTGCCATCGAGCAGTGACAGCAGCTTCAACGGCACGCGCGAATTGATGGTCTCCAGCGAGACCTGCTTGACGCGGCTCTTGGCCAGCGCCGGAAAAATCTTCTCGTATTGCCGCCATTCGCCGCCGAGCGAATTTTTCCAGTCGATATTGGCCTTAATGCCGTAGCCGTAGCAGATGTGCACGGCGGTGGTGCAGGTCAGCCCGTCGATGGCGCGGTGCAGCGCCTCGATGCCCCAGCCGGGCACCTCGTCCATGAACACATTGAAAGCCGGCTCGTCGAATTGGATGACATCGACGCCGTCGGCTTGCAGCGCGCGCGCTTCCTGATTGAGCAAACCGGCAAAAGCCATCGCCATCTTCACTTTGTCGCC
>DAIMKK010000458.1:0-2808 GCA_036721745.1 Pseudolabrys sp.
CGTCGGTGACACCCGCAAGGGCGAACGCGAGAGTGTGCCGTTCGACCTGTTGCATGTCTCGCCGCCGCAAAGCCCGCCCGACGAGATCAAATCGAGTCCGCTCGTTAATGCCGCCGGCTGGGTCGAGGTCAACCAGGCCACCATGCAGCACGTGCGCTATCCAAATGTCTATTCGCTGGGCGATGTGTGCTCGACGCCGAACTCGAAGACCGCCGCAGCGGTGCGCAAACAGACACCGGTAGTGGTCAACGAGATCCTCTCAAGCGTTGCCGGCAAGCTCATTCCCGGCGCCTATGACGGCTACGCCTCGTGTCCGCTGACCACGGCGATCGGCAAGACCATTCTCGCGGAATTCTGCTATGGCGGCAAAGTCACGCCGACTTTGCCGCTCAATCCATCCAAGGAGCGCTGGGTCGGCTGGTGGATCAAGCTCACTGGCCTGCCGCTGATGTACTGGCACTACATGCTGAAGGGCTACGTCTGGTTCCCTAAGCACAACACCGATTTCAAGGAAGAGGCGCCCTGATCGGCGCAAGCATCGCGGGCTCAATCGGGAACTTGTTGGCGGATGCCGCGTTATCTACCCGCGGACAATTTGCAACCGATAAAAGGGGACCGCCATGTTAAATTGGGCCGTTACATTTCTTATCATCGCTTTGGTCGCCGCTTTGCTCGGCTTCGGCGGAATCGCCGGCGTGGCGATCGAGGCCGCCAAGCTGGTATTCTTCGTGGCGATTATTCTGTTTGCCATCGCGGCGGTTGTCGGCCTGGTCCGAGGCCGCGCACCGATGGTACCGTAGCGTAGCGTTGCGCATCGGCGTATCGGCCGAAAAAAAGCCCCGTGCGACGACAGTCGCGCGGGGCTTTGTTTATTATCGGCGAACGTTCAGTAGCGCGGATCGTACATTTGCGATTGGACGAGCGCGCGCAAATCGTTCGGCGCCGGCCCGCTGGCGAGGCCGCGTTGGTAAGCGACCGCGGCAACCGCCGCCCCGATGCGCGCCGACACCTCGCGGATTTGCGGCAGCGCCGGATAGAGGCTGCCCTGCTTGAGGTCAGCCTCGCTGACCATCTCCGCCAACGTATGGGCGGCGGCCATGAACATCTCGTCGGTCACCAGCCGAGCCGCGCTGGCGATCGCGCCCAGCCCGACGCCAGGGAAGATGTAGGAATTGTTGCCCTGGCGCGGAACGAAGGTCTTGCCGTCGATGGTCACCGGATCGTAGGGACTGCCGCAGGCAAACAGCGCGCGGCCGCCGGTGTGGCGGTAGGCCTCTTCGGCCGAGCATTCCGCCTTCGAGGTCGGGTTGGACAGCGCAAAAACGATCGGCTGCTTGTTGATCTGCGCCATCGTGCGCAGCACGTCAGGGGTGAACGTTCCGCCGACCGCCGCGACGCCGATAATCGCCGTCGGCTTGATATCTTTTACCGCCGACAGGAAATCGCCGACCGGCGCATGCGCGTGAGCATAACGAAGTTTTTGCGCGTTGAGGCCGGCGCGATCCTTGACCACCAGGCCGCGCGAATCCACCAGCCAGATGCGTCCGCGCGCCTCGGCTTCGCTCGCGCCTTCCGCCACCATCGCCGACACCACGAGATCGGCGATGCCGGTTGCGGCTTCGCCGGCGCCGAGGAACAGAATTGTTTGCTCCCGGAGCTTACCGCCGGTCACCCGCAAAGCCGACAACAGGCCGGCGAGCGCGACCGCCGCCGTGCCTTGGATGTCGTCGTTGAACGTCGGAATCTTGTCGCGGTATTTGTGCAGCAGGTGGAACGCGGCGTGATTGGCGAAATCCTCGAACTGGATCAGTACGCCGGGGAAGACTTCGCGCGCTGCGGTGATGAACTCGTCGACGAACTCGTCATAGGCCGCGCCGGTGAGCCGCTTCTGCCGTATGCCCACGTAATAAGGATCGGTCAGAAACGCTTCGTTGTTGGTGCCGACGTCCAGCATCACCGGCAGGCAGAGCTTCGGGTGAATGCCGGCGCAGGCCGAGTAGAGCGAGAGCTTGCCGACCGGAATGCCCATGCCGTTGGCGCCGAGGTCGCCGAGGCCGAGGATGCGTTCGCCGTCGGAGACAACGATCAGCTTGGGTGAATAAGGCCAGTTGCGCAGCACCGAACGGATGCGTCCGCGGTCGTTCGCGCTCACGAACAACCCGCGCGGGCGCTGGAAGATGTCGCCGAACTTCTGGCAGGCGAGGCCAACGGTCGGCGTGTAGATAAGCGGCTGGATCTCGTCGATGTTATCGGCCACGACACGGAAGAAAAGCGCCTCGTTGCGGTCGTGCAGCGCGTTGAGCGCGACGTATTTGTCGAGGTCGGTCGGTAGCTGGCGCAGATTGGTCAGCACGCGTTCGGCCTGCGCCTTCATCGAAAGGATATGGGCCGGCAAGAGTCCGCGCAATCCGAGCGTATCGCGCTCCTGGTCGGTGAAGGCCGTGCCTTTGTTGAGAAGCGGGTCGCGCAAGAGCGCGATGCCGTGCGGATGTTCGGTGCCGGCCGATTGAGCGGCCGTCCGGTCGAGCGTGTTCATGGAAAATTCCCCAACAAGATCAACGTACAAAGACAGGCGAGCAGCCTAGCAGCTATTCAAGCGGGCTTCACGTCCGGTCCATGGCAAAACGTTCGTGCAAGCGCCGTGGTTTCATGGAGCTTGATACTGTCCAACGCGCATATCCAGCGGCTGATGACGGCGACGACTTTGCACAATGCCGCCTTGGGGTTGTTGAGCTAGGTCAAACGTACACCGCCCGGCATATCAGGCATGTTCGCCATGCCGCACGGCAACGACCGCATCGGCGGCAG
>DAIMKK010000459.1:0-2801 GCA_036721745.1 Pseudolabrys sp.
TTCCGCATGCGGATGATGCGTTCGGTCCAGTTGAGCATCGAGTTCGGATCGCGCCGTTGCTCGGCCGCGTTGACGTGCTCGAAGCCATACGGCCCATCGCTGATGACGGGAACAATCGGTTTCTCGCTTTTGGTGAAACCTCCGTTCGGCTCCGTGGACCATTGCATCGGTGTTCGGCAACACGTCCGCTCGGGTAGCGAAAGATCGTCGCCCATGCCGAGTTCATCGCCATAGCGAAGCACCGGCGTGCCCGGCAGCGTGAACATCAAGCTGTAGGCAAGCTCGATCCGCCGCCGATCGCCGCCCAGCATGGGAGCCAACCGCCGTCTAATGCCGCGATCGTAAAGCTGATCCTCCGGGTTGGGGCCGAACGCGTCGAACACTTCCTGCCGTTGTGACTTGCTCAGCCGGCCAAGATCGAGCTCGTCGTGATTGCGCAGGAACATGCCCCACTGGCCGCTGGCGGGCCGCTTCTCGGTCTTGTTCATGGCGGCGGCGAGTGGGCGCGTGTCGGCTGACGCTAGCGCATAGAACAGATTCTGGTTGACCTGGAAGTTGAACATCATGTGCATGCGGTCGCCCGCATCACCGAAGTATTGCATGTCGGTCCGCGGCATGACGTTGGCTTCGGCGAGAATGATGGAATCGCCCTCGCGCCACTGCACGAATTCCCGGAATAAGCGGAGCATGTCGTATTGCTCCCTGGGCTTTTTGACATCGGCGCCCTTGGTACTGATCACGAAGGGCACCGCGTCCATACGGAAGCCGGACACACCCAATTGAATCCAGAACCCCATGATCTTTAGGAGCTCGGCCTGAACCGCGGGATTGGACGTATTGAGGTCCGGCTGGAAGTCGTAGAAACGGTGGAAGTACCACTCCTTGGCCACGTCGTCGTGAGTCCACGTGGTCTTCTGCACGCCGGGAAACACCATGCCTTCGTCGGTACTTGAGGGGCGTTTTTTCGACCACACGTACCAGTCGCGATACTTCGACTTCGGATCGCGGCGAGCGTCCTGAAACCAGGGGTGTTCGTTGGACGTATGGTTGACGACCAGATCGATCAGGACGCGGATGCCGCGCTGCTTGGCGCCATGCGTGAATTCGACAAAGTCGCCAAGCGATCCATAGGCCGGATTGACGGCGTAATAGTCGGAAATGTCGTATCCGTCGTCCTTGCCCGGCGATTTCTGGAACGGCATGAGCCAGATCGCGGTGACGCCGAGCCCGTGCAAATAGTCGAGGCGCCGCATCAGGCCCTGGAAGTCACCAATACCGTCGCCGTCCGTTGGCATCCATATAGGTGCCGACGGACAGGCAGTAGACGACGGCATTCTTGTACCAGAGGTCTTTGATCATCCGCCGCACATCGTTGTTTGCTGAAACAGGCCAAGGCGTTAAAACCGAAGCATACGAAGAGTTCCGTGCAAAGATCGAACAAACTTTCGGCGCCTATAGGGTCTCAAAGCCATTTCAAGGCGGATCGGGACTTCCGCTTCTGTGAAGGTTTTCGGATGCCAGCCTGTGACGGACGGCGGGGCGAACTTCGCGGCTTGGGGCCGGCGTCACCGGCGTCGCACGGCACTTCAGCCTCGAACCAGCCGTCGCCCTGCGGCTGCATCGGAATCGATTGCGCGTCTTCGATGTCGACGGCGACCGACGGCTGCGCCGGCGCAAACAGCCGAAAGCGCGCGCGATTGCGATCGACCAGCGTCGCGCCGAACGGCAGCGCGCGTGAAAAGCCCGTCACGTCGTCTCGACCTTGTGGATGCCGATGATGAGAACCGCGCTGCGCGCCGCGACCTCGATCGTCTCGCCTGCGAGGTCGCGCTCCGGCGCATCGGGCTTGTCGGTGTCGATGAGCATGCGCATCGGAACATGCGGCGGAGGAATCCGGAAGGTGAGTCCCTCGCCGGTCGGGTTGAGGAACAACGTCAAAGCCGGGGCTGCGCCCTCCTCGTCCCGCGCGGCGCGCCGCAGGACGATCACGCGTTCATCCGGATTATTCCAGGCCTCGACCGAGACCGCGTCGCCCTGTTGATCGAACCACGAGATGTCGGCGATGCCGGGCGCCGGCTGCCCCTTGCCGTGCATGAAATGGCGGCAGCGCAGCACCGGATGTGCGTGGCGTAGCGCCAGCAGCCGCGCAACGAATGCCGCGAGCGCCTGCCCTTCGGGCAAGGCCGCTTGCTTCCAATCGAGCCAGGACAGCTCGTTGTCCTGGCAATAGGCGTTGTTGTTGCCGTGTTGTGAGCGCCCGAATTCGTCGCCGGCGAGCAACATCGGCGTTCCAAGGGCAAAGAATGTCGTCGCCAGCATGGCGCGCTGGACGTGGGCGCGGGTATCGAGGATTTGCAAATCCTGGGTCGGGCCTTCGACCCCCCAATTGGCCGAGTAATTCTCGTTGTGGCCGTCCTGGGTGCTCTCACGATTGGACTCGTTGTGCCGTTCGACGTAGCTCACCGTGTCGGCCAAAGTATATCCGTCGTGCGACGCGGCGTAGTTGACGGAGGCCCAAGGGCGCCGCGCCCGCCGGTCGAACAGATCGCTCGATCCGGCAAGCCGCGCGGCGAAGTCCGGACGTTGGCCGGCATCGCCGCGCCAGAAGCGCCGCAGCCCATCGCGATATCGATCGTTCCATTCGGCGAAACCCGGCGGGTGCTGACCGAGCTGATAGCCGCCCGGCCCGATGTCCCAGGGCTCCGAGATCAGCTTAACGCGCGAGAGCATCGGATCCTGGCGCAGCGCGTCGAAAAACCCGGCGCCGGGATCGAAGCCGTGCGACTCGCGCCCGAGCGTGA
>DAIMKK010000460.1:0-2334 GCA_036721745.1 Pseudolabrys sp.
ATCTTGATGACATAGGCGTTGGCGTCGAGCTGCACATTGTCGAGGATGCGCACCGCCGGCATCACGAAACCCATCTCGGCGGCAAGCGAGCGGCGCAGCGCCTTGATCTGCTCGGTCAGCCGGTCGGTGCCATCGGGCGAATTGACCAGCGGCAGCAGCGCGTAGCCGATCTCGACCTTGAGGTCGTCCATCTTGAGCGAGGCGGAAATCGGCTCGTCCGCGGCTTCGGTTTTTTTGGCGGCGTCCGCCTTTTTGGCTTCGGTCGCGGCGGCGACCTTGGTGCGCTTGTCGATGACGTAGGCGAGCGCGCCGGCGCCGCCGCCGAGCGCGAGAAACGGCAGCATCGGGATTCCCGGCAGTAGCGCCATCACCACCATCACCGCGCCCGACATGCCGAGCGCCTTCGGGTAGCCGGAGAGCTGTTTGAGCAGCGCCTTGTCGGCCGAACCCAGGATGCCGGCTTTCGACACCAGCAGGCCGGCAGAGGTCGAGACGATCAGTGCCGGGATCTGGGTGACCAGCCCGTCGCCGACCGTGAGGATGGTGTAGGAATGCGCCGCGTCGGAAAAGCTCAGGCCCTGCTGCGCGATGCCGATGATCATGCCGCCGATGACGTTGATGAACACCACCATCAGGCCGGCGATGGCGTCGCCGCGCACGAATTTTGAGGCGCCGTCCATGGCGCCGAAGAAGCCGCCTTCGTCCTCGAGCTTCTGGCGGCGGCGGCGCGCCTCCTTCTCGTCGATCAGCCCCGCCGACAGGTCGGCGTCGATCGCCATCTGCTTGCCCGGCATGGCGTCGAGGTGGAAGCGTGCAGCGACTTCCGCGATGCGGCCGGAGCCCTTGGTAATGACGACGAAATTCACGATCACCAGGATGATGAAGACGATGATGCCGATGACGAAATTGCCGCTCATCACGAAATTGCCGAACGCCTCGATGACGTGGCCAGCGGCGTCGGTGCCCTCGTGGCCGTGCGCCAGTATGAGGCGCGTGGAGGCCAAGTTGAGCGCCAGCCGCAGCATAGTGGCGATCAGCAACACAGTCGGAAACGAGGAAAATTCGAGTGGTGTGTGGATGAACAGCGCGGTCATCAAGATCAGCACCGAGATGATGATCGAGATCGCGAGCGCGAGATCGAGCAGGATCGGCGGCAGCGGCAGGATCAGTACGACCAAGATGGTGAGCACACCGACCGCGAGTGCGATGTCGCCGCGCTTCATGAACGCGCCGATCTCACCGAGGCCGGGCAGCTTGATGGCGCTGGTCGCTGACGCCGGTGCGGCGGTGATGTCGCTCATGCCCTACCAATCTGCGTGGCGCATGATCTTTTCCGAAAACCGGTTGCCACTTTTCGGGATCATGCGCTGCCGCCAAGCCCGGACGGCGCGGACGCGAAAAAGACCAACGTTATCAAACGGGAACCGGGCACCGCTGCCGGTGCCGGTGCCGGAATACAGAGTCGTGGTGGGTGATTACCCCTTACCCCCGGCAATATTTGCCCATTTTATGGTTAGCTGCGGGTTAATTCCGGGGTCGAAACGGTTCTAAAAGCGGACGGTCCCCTCTCCGGGGACAGAGGGAGAGGATCGCAAAGCGCCAGAAGCGCCCCGTTACCGGGTTGCTAGGACTTGTCAGTCCGGCCTCAAGAATCGAGGGCAGGGAATCGGTGGCGGCCATCCGGGCCAAGCGGGAGGGGATCGACTCGCGTGACCGCCGCCGCATCGAGATCGCCGTAGAGATGCGGAAACAACGCGCCGCCGCGCGAGGGCTCCCATTTGAGCCGGCAGCCGAGGCGGGTGGCATCCACACGCAGCAGCACGAGATCGCGCGCCCCGGCGAAATGTTTAGCGGCGGTCTCGGCGACTTGTTCGGCGCTGGAGAAATGGATGAAGCCATCGCGCAGGTCGACTTCCGAGCCGCGGAAAATTCCATCGCGCTCGGCCGCGCGCCAGAGCGCGGCGGGGCATATTTTGTAGACTGTGGGCAACGTCGCGAACCGCCTATGTGGTTGGGATACCAACGATTATCACCCGCGCGCCGATTGCGCATGACGCCATGCAGCAATTTACATTGAATTGCCGTATTTCATAAGCATATCCCGGCGAAATCCCTCACGGAGATATCATGCTGAAGATAGAGGAATACCTCGTCGAGACCGCCGACCACTGTATCAGGCTGGCGCGCGAAGGCCGTACGCTGATCAATCGTCTGGAGACCATTAGCAACGAGCTGATGGCCAAAGCGGTTGAGCTCGATACCAATCGTGACAATGGCCAAAAAACGCCTGGCGAGCCCGGCCAAGCGCCCACCTCCTAGCCGCCACGATTCATT
>DAIMKK010000460.1:2344-2801 GCA_036721745.1 Pseudolabrys sp.
CGCAGCTCGCCGCCATTGGGCGGCGGGATCGGCGCGCCGTCGGCGGCGTATTCGTTGAGCTTGTTGCGCAGCGTGCGGATCGAGATGCCGAGGATATTGGCGGCGTGCGTGCGGTTACCGAGGCAATGCTTGAGCGTCTCCAGGATCAGGTCGCGTTCGACCTCGGCCACCGTGCGTCCGACTAGATTGCGCGTGACCTGCTCGGCGGCCATGGCGGCGTGCGCCAAAGCGCCGGAGCCGCGCGCTTGGTCGAGCCGCAGGCCATCGGGCGACAGAATGCCGTCGATGCCGATCTCCGGTCCGCTCGACAGCAGCACCGCGCGGTGCAGCGTGTTCTCCAGCTCGCGCACATTGCCCCGGCCAGCGGTTGATGCTGAGCGCGCGGCGCGCTTCTGCCGATAGCGGACGCACCGGCAGGCCATTGGCTTCCGAATATTTCTTGGCGAAATACTGCGCC
>DAIMKK010000461.1:0-2792 GCA_036721745.1 Pseudolabrys sp.
TCATCGCCGCCTACGGCGCCGACACCGCGCGCTGGTTCATGCTGTCCGACTCGCCGCCCGAACGCGACGTGATCTGGACCGAGGAAGGCGTGCAGGGCGCCTGGCGCTTCGTGCAGCGGCTGTGGCGGCTCAACGGCGAAATCGCGGACGTGAAAGCGCCCGCCGGGCGCCCGGCCACGTTCAGCGACCAGGCGTTGACGGTGCGCAAGGCCGCCCATCGCGCGCTTAGCCATGTCTCCGACGACATCGCGCGCCTGCGCTTCAACCGCTGCGTCGCGCATATCTACGAGTTCGCCAATGCGCTCTCCGACGCCATCGGCAGCGCCGATTCCTCAACCACGCCTGACTTCGCCTGGAGTTTAAGGGAGGCCGGCGACATCCTGGTCCGCCTGTTCCACCCGATGATGCCGCATCTGGCCGAGGAGTGCTGGGCGGCGCTGGGCCATCAGACCCTGGTCTCCGCCGAGGCCTGGCCGCAGGTTGAGCCCGAGCTTTTGGTCGAAAACACCATCACTTTGCCGGTCCAGATCAACGGCAAGAAGCGCGCCGACATAACGGTGGCCCGCGACGCCGGAAATGCCGATATTGAGGCTGCCGTTTTGGCCCTCGATGCGGTAATAAGGGCCCTGGACGGCAAGCGCCCGAAAAAGGTCATCGTCGTCCCGCAGAGGATCGTGAATGTGGTGGCCTAACCAATTGACCCGCATTGGCGCCGCATTGGCGCTGGCCGGCCTGACCGCCGGCTGCTTCCAGCCGCTTTATGGCACGCAGGGCACGGCCGGCGTCGGCATTGTCGACAAGCTGAGCAGCGTCGAAGTCGCACCGATCGATATCCCCAACGGTACCCGCCTTTCCCGCGTCGGCGTTGAGGTACGCAACGGCCTGATATACGGATTGACCGGCGGCGGCGCCGCTGCCGCGCCCAACTACAAGCTCGATGTCCGTCTCACCCCAAGCCTGTCGCAGGTGATCGTCGACATCCAAAGCGCGCGCCCGGACATCGTGAACTACGGCATCGATGCCACCTATACGCTGAAGGACATCACGACCGGAAAGGTCATCGTCAGCGGGCAGACTTTCTCGCGTGTGTCCTACGACATTCCCGGCCAGCAGCAGCGCTTCGCCGGCGACCGCGGCTTGCGCGACGCCGAGAACCGCGCCGCCAAGGTGATCTCGGACAACATCCGCTCCCGCCTGGCGTCGTATTTCGTGGCGGGGACGTGATTGCAGCCGTCATGCCCCGCGAAAGCGGGGACCCAGTAACCACTGGCGCCGGGGATTGATCGATATGTTCGCTAATACTTGGATGCCCGCTTTCGCGGGGCATGACAGAACAAAATGACTGCCATCAAACCCTCTGAGGTCGACCTCTTCATCGCCAGGCCCGATCCCGCCCAGCCGATCGTGCTGGTGTTCGGGCCGGACGCCGGCCTGGTGCGCGAGCGCGTCGACGCGCTGGTGCGCGCTTCCGTCGACGATCCCAACGACCCGTTCGCCTTTGTGCGCATCGAGGGTGAAGAGCTTTCCGCCAATCCAGCTCGGCTGGTCGAGGAGGCGAACACTATCCCGCTGTTCGGCGGCCGCCGCGCCGTGCTGGTCAAAGCCGGCAGCCGCAATATTTCCGCCGCGCTCGAGCCGGTGCTCGCCGCGCCGTCGACCGATTGCCGTGTAATCATCGAGGCCGGTGACTTGAAACGGAACGCGCCGCTACGCGCGCTGTGCGAAAAAGCGAACGTCGCCGTCGCGCTGCCCTGCTACGAAGACGGCGAGCGCGACCTGGCGCGGCTGATCGACGAGGAAATGCGCGCGGCCAATCTGAGCTTAGCGCCGGATGCGCGCGCCGCGCTAACCGCGTTGCTGGGCGGCGACCGGCTTGCCTCGCGCAACGAGATCCGCAAGCTCGCGCTATACGCCAAGGACCAGAAGAGCATCGAGCTCGCCGACGTGATGGCGGTGGTGGCCGATGCCTCGTCGCTGGCGCTCGATGGCGTGGTCGACGCAGCCTTTGCCGGCGAGACCCGCGATGTCGAGACTGAATTTGGCAAGGCGCGCTCCGGCGGCTCCTCGCCGGCGGCGATTGTCTCGGCCGCGATCCGTCAGGTCGCCAATCTGCACAAGATGAAGCTGGCGGTGGACGCCGGCGACTCCATCGAATTTGCCATGATGCGCGGCGCGCCGCCGGTGCATTTCACGCGCAAGAAAGACGTGGAATCCGCATTGCGCGTCTGGTCGCCGCCGCGCCTCTTACGCGCCATGGCGCAGCTCGCTGACGCCTCGCTCGACATGCGGCGCAATTCCACGCTGGCCGAGGCGATCGCGCAGAGGACTTTGCTTTCGCTGGCGGTGAGCGCGCGAAGAAGAGAGAATTGAGATAGTCGCAGTGCGTGCCAAAAATCAGAGTCATGCCCGGGCTTGACCCGGGCATCCATGATGCGGCGCCGGTGATGAAGGCCTTACGTAAGTTTGCTTTTGCTGAATATCATCATGGATCGCCGGGTCAAGCACGGCGATGACGGCGGAGAGGTCTTACAAATTCAACTGATAGCTATGCGGCACCCAGCGATAGGCGCTGCCGGCCTTCTCCACATAGCCGAGACCCGGGAACGGCATGTGGAAACCGGCCACGAATAATTTGTCGGCCACCGCCATGTCGAGGATGCGCTTGCGGGTGGCCACCGCTTTTTCTTTGTCGTCGTCGACGTCGAGGTGCAGCTCCGGCCGCTGCAGCGAGACCACATAGTGGCCGCAGGTGTCGGCCCAGATCAGGAATTGCTTGCCCTCGCTGTCGAGGC
>DAIMKK010000462.1:0-298 GCA_036721745.1 Pseudolabrys sp.
GGTGCTGGCGCGCCAGAGCAAGACCAGGGTTTCGCTGGTCGATCTCGCCGATATCGCGCACGGGCCCGATGCCGTCCGCAAACGCCTTGCCGATCTCGCCGGGAGAGGTTTTGGCGCAGCCATCGCGGACGCCGTTTTCGAACGCGATCTCGAGACCATCGGCGCCGTCGCGCTGGATCACCGCGTCTCCGTTGGCGCATCCGGTCTCGGGCTCGGTCTCGCCCGCGCGCTGGTCACCTCCAGCAAAGTCAAGCCGAGTGCTGCGAGCGCGATTTCCGACGCACCGGTCGGCGGACCG
>DAIMKK010000462.1:308-2520 GCA_036721745.1 Pseudolabrys sp.
ATGCCGGTGCTGCATCTCGATCCCGACCAAATCGTCGCGGGCAAGGATGAGGCCCGCCGCGCGCTGGCCTGGGCCCGGGAACGGCTCAAGGAGGGTCCGGTCCTGATCGCCAGCAGTTCGACGCCGGACCAGGTCGCGGCGTTGCAGGCGCGCCACGGCCGCGATGCAGCGGGCCATGCGATCGAGCAGGCGATGGCCGACATCGCCGAAGGGCTGGTGCTATCGAGTGTCCGGCGGCTGGTGGTCGCCGGCGGCGAAACCTCCGGCGCGGTGGTGGATCGCCTGCGGATTCCCGGCTTTCTGGTAGGGGTGGAAATCGCCGCCGGGGTGCCGGTGCTGCGTGCCGTCGGCGCCAAGGACGGCGAGATGCTGCTGGCGCTAAAGTCCGGCAATTTCGGCGGTCCGGAATTTTTCTCCGATGCGCTGAGGTTGATGCGCTGAACCGTTGGGCGGCACCGTTCACTGACAGCGGGTCAGAAGCGGCCAGGATGCCCGAAGGCGATCAATCTGTTGTGAATTCGCAACGCTGGCGGGCGCGTTAGAGATATCGGCTAACTGCAGGCCCGAACCGCCGTTCAAATGTTGGCTATTTTTCCGCGGTTCGGGTAAATCAGCGCGACCGGATTGGCTTTTGGCGCGCGAGTTCCATGACCTTCCGCTTGACCGAGGAATGCCCGTTTTATGATTGCACTGGTCCGCATCGCGCTCAGCCGGCCGTATACTTTCGTCGTTCTCGCGCTGCTCCTCCTGATTATCGGACCGCTGGCCGCGCTGCGCACGCCGACCGACATTTTCCCGGACATTCGTATTCCCGTGATCGGCGTGGTCTGGCAGTACACCGGCCTGCCGCCGGATCAGATGGCTGGACGCATCACCTCGCCGTTTCAGCGCGCGCTGACGACGACGGTCAACGATATCGAGCACATCGTTGCGAATTCCTATAATGGCTTCGGCATTGTCAAGATCTTCTTCCAGCCGAACGTCGATATCCGCACCGCCAACGCCCAGGTCACCGCGATTTCGCAGACGCTGATCAAGGCGATGCCGCCCGGCGCGACGCCGCCGCTGATCCTCAACTACAGCGCCTCCACGGTTCCGATCATCCAGGTCGCATTATCGGGCGAAGGCCTCACCGAGCAAAATCTCGCCGACATCGGCATCAACCAGTTGCGCACGCCGCTGGTGACGGTGCCCGGCGCCGCGATCCCTTATCCGTTCGGCGGCAAGCAGCGCCAGGTGCAGATCGATCTCAATTCCCAGGCGCTGCAGGCCCGCGGGCTGTCGGGACAGGACGTGTCCAACGCGCTGGCCGCGCAAAATCTGATCACGCCGGCGGGCACGCAGAAGATCGGCAGCTTCGAATACGTTATCCAGCTCAACAACTCGCCGCTCCGGATGGAAGACCTCGGCAATTTGCCGATCAAGGCCGTCAACGGCGCGATGGTCTATGTCCGTGACGTCGCCAGCGTGCGCGACGGCAATTCACCGCAGACCAATATCGTTCACGTCGACGGTAACCGTTCGGTTCTGATGATGGTGCTGAAAGCCGGTTCGATCTCGACGCTGGATATCATCGCCGGCATCAAGCAGAAGGTGATCGACGTCAAGGACTCGTTGCCGGACGCGCTCAAGATCGGGTTCATCGGCGATCAGTCGGCGTTCGTCCGCGGCGCGATCACCGGGGTCGCCTATGAAGGCGTGATCGCCGCATTGCTGACCAGCGTGATGATCCTGGTGTTTCTCGGTAGCTGGCGTTCGACCATCATTATCGCCACCTCGATTCCATTGGCCGTGCTTGGCGCGATCATCATGCTGTCGGCGATCGGCGAGACTCTCAACATCATGACGCTGGGCGGCCTCGCGCTCGCGGTCGGCATCCTGGTCGACGACGCCACGGTCACGATCGAGAACATCAACTGGCATCTGGAGCAGGGCAAGGCGGTCGAAACATCGATCATGGACGGTGCCAACCAGATCGTGACGCCGGCTTTCGTCTCGCTATTGTGCATCTGCATCGTGTTCGTGCCGATGTTCTTTCTGACCGGGGTCGCGCGCTTTCTGTTCGTGCCGATGGCCGAAGCGGTGATGTTCGCGATGATCTGGTCGTTTATCCTGTCGCGCACGCTGGTGCCGACGATGGCGAAATATCTGCTGCAGCCGCATGTGCATCATGCCGACGGCGAGGGACCGCCGCCGTCGCGCAACCCAATGG
>DAIMKK010000462.1:2530-2790 GCA_036721745.1 Pseudolabrys sp.
CTTTCGAGGCGCGCTTCGAGCGCGTGCGCGGCGGTTATCGCGACCTACTGTCGATGGCGATGCAGCGGCGGCCGGTTTTCGTGCTCGGATTTCTGGGCCTGGTCGGGGTTTCATTCCTGCTGGTGCCGTTTCTGGGGCGGAATTTCTTTCCCTCCGTCGATGCCGGCTCGATCCTGATGCATGTGCGCACCCAGGTTGGCACCCGCGTCGAGGAGAGCGCCAATCAATTCGCGGACGTGCAGAAAGCGATCCGCAAGATC
>DAIMKK010000463.1:0-2786 GCA_036721745.1 Pseudolabrys sp.
CATCCTGCTCCATCATCAAGACGCCTCTAGACGACGCCCTCATTGAGCCGGACGCACGCATCATAAATCCGCCCGGACGAGCGGGGATAAGTTCTCACGACATTGTGATTATAGTCCTAGATGACAACATGCTGATGCGGAACCAGAGCCGCGAACCCCAATGGCCCCCTAAGCGTTGAACCCCTGGAGCGACCTCGACAACAGCGGAGGACGCCATGACGATGTACACCCAACACATTCACCACCGGCCGACCCATGACGGCCTGCATCCCTTCGTCTACCGCAGCATGATCGGGCTAACGCTCTGGCTCGTGTTGTCGGCCTGGGCCTTCTTCAACACCGGCGCTTACATCGGGCTGACGCTGGCGATGATCACCCTGTTCTTCGTGATCTTGGTGGCGATCCCTGTTGTCATCTGGAAGACGTGGCAACACAACGCCCCGCCTAAGGAAACTCGCGAGCCGGCAGAATCTTTTGACATTTGGGCCTCGCAACGTTTCGCAACCTCGACCGGCACTCTCAGCGGGCGGGAAGCTGCGATGCAAATCCTGCTGCCGATCGCCGCAGTATCGATCGGGATGACGATTTTCGGCCTGGTGTTTTATTTCGACGTGCCGCACGGCGGCTACTAGCGGCAAGCGGGCTACAACGCCTCGACCTGCACCACGCCGGGCACGGCCTTGATGGCGCCGGCGATCTGCGGCGAGACCTTGAAGCGGCCGGGCAGCTTCACTTCCACTTCGGTACCCCGTTCCAGCATCAACACCATGCTCACCTCGCCGTCGCCATTGGCCGCGGCATTGCGCGGGATCGATTCCAGACGCTTGGCCACCGCTTCTATCGGCGCCGCATTGCGCAGGAACACGCGCAAGCCCTTGTTGAGATTGGCCGCCGCCTCATCGAGCGGCTCGGCCGACTGGATGCGCGCGCGCACCTCATCGCCCTGCACTTCCGCCGACAGGAACAGCAAGACCGCGGTGCCGGGCTCCAAGAGATCGCGATGCTCGGCCAAGCCTTCCGAGAAGATCACCGCCTCGTAGTGGCCGGTCGGGTCGGACAACCCGATGATGCCCATCTTGCTGCCCGTACGCGTGCGCCGCTCCTGTCGCGACACCACAGTGCCGGCGACGCGCCCGGCGGTCGCGCCGGCCTTCACTGCGCGCGAAAAATCGGCCCAGGACTGCACGCGCAGTTTTTTGAGCACGGCGGCGTAGTCGTCGAGCGGATGGCCGGAGAGAAAAAAACCAACCGCTTCATATTCGCGTTTGAGCCGCTCGGCCGGCAGCCACGGCTCGGCATTAGGCATGGCGATCGGCTCGCGCTGGCCGCCACTGCCGAACAATTCGTTCTGCCCGATGCTGGCCGAGTCGTGCGCGCGCTGCGCACGTGCGAGCACGGCGTCCATGGCCGGAAAGACGCGCGCGCGATTTGGCTCGAATGCGTCGAAGGCGCCGGCTTGCGCCAAACTTTCCAGCACGCGCTTGTTGACGGCGCGCGGATTGATGCGATCGGCGAAGTCGGCGAGATCGGCGAACTTGCGTGCTTCGCGCGCTGCGACGATCGCTTCCACCGCCTGCCGGCCGACGCCTTTGAGCGCGGCCAGCGCGTAGATGATGGAATTGCCGTCCACCTCGAACTCCGCATGCGAGCGGTTGATCGAGGGCGGCTCGACCTTGATGCCGAGCCGTTCGGCCTCGGCGCGGAATTCGGCGAGTTTGTCGGTATTGCCCAAGTCGAGCGTCATCGACGCGGCCAGGAACTCGACGGGGTAATTCGCCTTCATGTAAGCGGTCTGGTAGGCGACCAACGCGTAGGCCGCGGCGTGGCTCTTGTTGAAGCCGTATTCGGCGAAGCGCTCGAGCAAATCGAAAATAGAGTCGGCCTGGTAGCGCTCGATGCCGTTCTTGATCGCGCCTTCGACGAAAATAGCGCGCTGCGCCTGCATTTCCTTTCTGATCTTCTTGCCCATGGCGCGGCGCAAGAGATCGGCCTGGCCGAGCGTGTAGCCGGCCAGGATCTGCGCCGCCTGCATCACCTGTTCCTGATAGACGATGACGCCGAAGGTCTCCTTCAGGACGGATTCGAGCTTCGGGTGGATGTAGTCCGGCTTCTCCATGTCGTGCTTGCGCGCGCAATAAGTCGGGATGTTCGCCATCGGACCGGGACGGTAGAGCGCCACCAGCGCGATGATGTCCTCGAAGCGGTCGGGCCGCATGTCGAGCAGCGCGCGCCGCATGCCCGCGCTTTCCAGTTGGAACACGCCGACCGCTTCGGCGCGCGCCAGCAGGTCGTATGTTTTCGTATCGTCGAGCGGGATAGCGGTGAGATCGATCTCGATGCCGCGCCGGGCCACCAGCGCGACCGCGGTCTGCAAGACGGTCAGGGTCTTGAGGCCGAGGAAGTCGAATTTCACGAGCCCCGCCTGCTCCACCCATTTCATGTTGAACTGGGTCACCGGCATGTCGGATTTCGGATCGCGGTAGAGCGGCACCAATTCGGACAACGCGCGGTCGCCGATCACGATGCCCGCGGCGTGCGTCGAGGCATGGCGGGTGAGGCCTTCGAGCTTGCGCGCGATGTCGAAGGCGCGCTTGACCACCGGATCGCCGTCGCGCTCGGCCTGTAGTTTCGGCTCGCCCTCGATGGCTTGCGCGAGCGTGACCGGAGCCGCCGGGTTCTGCGGCACCAGCTTGCAGAGCTTGTCGACCTGCCCGTAGGGCATCTGCAGCACGCGGCCGACGTCGCGCAGAACGCCGCGCGCCTGCAAGGTGCCGCAGGGGATGATC
>DAIMKK010000464.1:0-2775 GCA_036721745.1 Pseudolabrys sp.
AAATGTTGAACGAGCCGGAGGCGTCGCCGCCGGTGCCGACCACGTCGATTGCATCGGGCGGCGCTTTCACGCCCAGCATCTTGGCGCGCATGGTGGTGACAGCGCCGGTAATCTCGTCGACGGTTTCCCCGCGCACGCGCAAACCCATCAGCAGCGCGCCCATCTGCGAGGGCGTTGCTTCGCCCGACATCATGCGGTCGAAGGCGGAGGCTGCTTCGGTGCGGCTGAGGCTCGCGCCGGTCGCGACCTTGGCGATGAGCGTTTTGAAATCGTCGGCCATGCGTTTAGCCCGCCACGTGGGCGGGCGACTTGCGCGCCAGCGCTGCGCTCGATTTCCGGCCGCGCTGCTTGTTCCAGCCAGCGGCGAGATCGAGGAAATTCTTCAGCATCAGATGACCGTGCTCGGACGCGATGCTTTCCGGATGGAACTGCACGCCGTGTACCGGCAGACTGGCATGCGCCAGCCCCATCACCAGACCGCCGCCGGTTTCGGCGGTGATGGTGAGCTCGCGCGGCATGCTCGCACGCTCCACCACCAGCGAATGATAGCGCGTGGCGCGGAACGGCCCGTTGATGCCGCGAAACACGCCGCTGCCGCTGTGCTTGATCTCGAACACTTTGCCGTGCGCCGGCGCTGCACGCACCACTTTGCCGCCGAACGCTTGTCCGAGCGCCTGATGGCCGAGACAGACGCCGAGGATCGGAATTGTCGGCGCGGCCTTGGCGATGAGATCGAGGCAGATGCCGGCTTCGTTCGGCGTGCAGGGGCCGGGTGACAGCACGATCGCCTCCGGATCGTCGGCGATCACGTCGGCGCTCGAAATCTTGTCGTTGCGATGGACGACGACGTCCGCCCCCAGCCCGCCCAGGTAATGGAACAGGTTGAAGGTGAAGCTGTCGTAGTTGTCGATCAAAACGATCATGTTTGCTTGATGTTTTCTTGCCCGCTCAAGGTCTTAAGACCACGCTCGAGGGGGGTCAAGCAGGAGTCATTTCGGCTCGATGTCGGGCAGCGGGGGTTGCATTTCCCGCATGCGGCGGTCGATTTCCTCGTTCGAGACCGGCGCGGCCGGTGCGCGGGTGCTTTCGGCGGCGTTCTCGCCGATGTGCACGAGCTTCGGCATCATCAGCACGACAATAAGCAGCATCCACTGTGCGAGCAAAAACGGGATGAGCGCCCGCACGAAGGCGCGGAACGGCGCCGGGTTTTTGGCCACACCGCGCACCATCATCAGCGCATAGCCAAACGGTGGCAGCAGGAAACTGGATTGTAACGTGAGCAGCACCAGCACCGCCACCCAGCGCGCGTCGGCGACGCGCACCAGCAACGGCGGAATGACGATCGGAATAATGACGAAAATGATCTCGAATGCGTCGAGCACGAAAGCGCACAATCCAATGACGGCGAGAACGACCGCCGTCGCCAGGACGTCGCCGCCGGGAATGCCGGCAACCAGGTTGTCGACCAGCTTGTCAGTGCCGAGCAGCCGCAAGATCAGCGTAAACGTGGTGGCCGCGATCAGCAGTGAGAACAATGCGCCGGTGATGGCGATGGCGTCGTGCAGAAGCTCACGCAACACGGCGCCCCGCAGCCGGCCACTGATCAGGCCGGCACTTAGGAGCGTGAAGGCTCCCATCGCCGCCGCTTCGACCGCGTAGAAATATCCGGTGGCGACGCCGCCCAGCAGCACCAGAAGCGCAACCAATGCAAAGACGGCTAAAGTTATTTGCTGCGGCGTGACCCGCTCGCGCTCGGGCGGTAGTTCATGATGGCGGCCGGCAAACCAGGCGAGCGCTACGCACAGCAACAAAAAAATCCCAGCCGGCGGCAGGGCCGAATGAAAGACGTCTTGGGTGTTGATGACACGGTCGCTCCGGCCCGTCTGCGTCACCGCAAAAGTGTGGGCGTTTAACATGGCGTCGCTGAGCAGAATGAGCACCAGTGAGGGCGGCACCAAGACGCCGAGCGTACTGGCAACGGCGATGATGGCGTCGCGCGTCACGGCCGGCACGCCCTCGACGGTGAGCCGCGGCGCCACCACGCGCGACAAGCCGAGCACGCTGGCGCCGACCGAGCCGTTCATCGGACCGAGCAAGGCGCCGAGCAACATGCCGGAGACAAGCGGAGCCGAACCCCGCTTCGGCATGACGGCAATGCCGGAACGATAGAGCGCGTCGGCCACGGGCAGCCGGCCGAGCAGTAGCCCCATGGTCACATAGAGCGGCAACGCCTGCAGCAGATCATTCTCGAACAGATTGATCAGCCGGCCGGGCAAAGCCCACAATAGGGAAAACGGAATCGTGCCGGTCGCAAGACCAAGAGCCGCGCCGAGGCTGGCCGCTGCGATCAGCACGAATGCGGCGGGCAGGCCGGTGGAAATAATTCCGACGCCGACCAGGATCAATAGCGCAAAACCGCTCCACTCCATCAGATGTCGTCCGCGGGCGAGGGGCGGAACACGTCGACCAGCGACTGCGCGATGATCACGAACGCCATGATCCACAACGCCACCTTGATGATGAAATAACCGGGATTGCCGGTGTCGGCGAAGGCCTCCAGGCCGCGTACCGAGGGAATGACGAAGCTCGCGCCGGCGAACACGACGAAAAGCGCCCAGGGCAGCAGGCTGACGGCGGTGCCGGCCCGTTTGAGCCAAAGCCGCGCACGTCCCGAGTAGCGTTGCGCCAGCGTGTCGGCGGCAAGGTGAGTGCCAGCGCGCGTCGCGGCGGTGACGCTGACCGCAACGAACAGTGCGAAGATGATCTGAACGAGAT